>JBGAQE010000091.1:0-20382 GCA_044220885.1 Chitinophagaceae bacterium | reverse complement strand
ACTATACAAACAGCCATTACTACCCAAATCTTATCATTTGCCCGTAATCCTGACTGTTGGTCAGAAACCGTAACGTTTTCCTGAGCAATGGCAACACTTACAAAAAACAAGCTCAACAATAAACTGATTAGTTTTTTCATATAACGATACTATTGGGTAGATAATTTCTTTTCCTGCCAAATTTCTGCACGTAATAAAAGAGTGGTGATCCAGATTCCAAGTAATATCCAACCAAGAATGGCTGGCAAGAATACCAATCGCATGGTAGGATCCAAATCCGCTCCATTAAGTCCGGGATTGCCTTTTTCACCTTGTCCGCCTGGATGAAGGCTCTCCGTTAATCTTGGTAAAACCATGATCATCGGAACATATATGAAATAGGCGAAAATATTATAAACAGCTGCTACACGACCTCTCTTGTCGATATCGGTCATTGAATTACGCAGCACGAAATAAGCGAGATATATAAGTAAGGCAATGGCGGCTCCTAATTGCTTTGGGTCATTATTCCATGGAGCGCCCCAGGTATAATTGGCCCATACCATTCCGGTTAACAGTCCCAGGATGCCGAATACATTCCCTGTTTTCGCAAATGTGAGCGCATACAAATCGTATTGCTGCTGAGGCTTACGTAAATAAAGAATAGAGTAAACTAATGAAATAGTGAGCAGGGAAAGCTGCGCAAACCACATTGGCACATGGAAGAACAGGTTGCGGATGGTTTCATACAAATTACCGATATGCGGCACATTGATTAAGAATCCCGCAGTAAAGGTGTAAAACAGCAGGATGACACAGATAATTTTCCACCAGATTTTTCGCATAAGTATGTAACTGTCAGATAGCAGGGGATATTGTTTCTGCCATAACCGACAGGCGGTACAAAATTAGGGGAAAGGCGTATAAATCCTAAAAAATCGTTTGTGTTGGTAACTAATACCCCCCGACCCCTAAAAGGGTGGCTAAGTCAATCAATCAAACTAAATTGTAATTGTATTATTTTATTGTAGGAAAATAGTTGGCTCTAATGATAAAAGTTCCGAACTCTCAAAGAGTTCGGAACTTTATCATTAGAGCCAACTATAATTAATAAGTCTGATTGACCTTAGCCACCCCTTTAGGGGGTCGAAGTTAATCTTTCCATAAAAAAGGAAACAAAATAATAGCAAGCGCTATCACAAGTATATCCAGCGCTGCCAACAACCCCACCATCTGCCACAATCCACCCTGCACCACATCAGAAAACGCAATATTGGAGATGCGCATCAACAACATTATCTGAGGAATAATTAGAGGAAATCCTAATATGGCCATCAATGCCGCATGCTGCTGTGCCCTGGCTGCGATAGCCGCTAAAAAAGTGAATACTAAACTTAAACTACCCCCACCTAAACAAACAAAACCGATAAAAGACAGAGGATTGGTAATGGGATTGCCTAACAACAATTGAAAAAGAATCATGCTTACCAGACTCATCAACAACATCAGTGCCAGGTTGAATACTAATTTCGATATGATAAAATCACGGGCCCCTGCTACGGAATAAAATATAACATTCTACCCCTGCTTTCCTGTAAAAAACTCTTGGCAACAGCATTCACGCAAATGAAGAGTTGGATCATCCAGAATAAACCATTCCAAACCTTTTCCTCAGGACTTCCCATGGCAAGGTATAAGACGAATATGGTAGAAGCTACATATAGAAGAATACCATAGAAGGTTGACTGCTGCCTTATTTCAAGCAACAGATCTTTTTGTATGAGAGCTAATACTGGATGTTTCTTTTTCAATTTTTAATCTTTGTGCTGATAACAATTCCTGCATCGGGGTTCATAGATGTCCTTTTCTCCTAATACAACCTGTCCTTCCTGCGCCGATTTTCGATAAGAATAGTTTGCGATATTCCCGCACTTCACACAAATGGCGTGCAGTTTTGTAATGAAATCAGCTTTTGCCAAAAGGTTTGGCATCTGTCCAAATGGCTTTCTAAGGTAATCCATGTCCAGTCCTGCTACAATCACCCTGATACCCCTTCTTGCCAGTTGCTCGCACACTTCGGGAAGTTGGTCGTCGAAGAATTGAGCCTCATCAATTCCTACTACATCCACATCGTTTGCTAATAATAAGATGGTTTGTGAATTATCGATAGGGGTGGAGATGATAGCGTTTTCATCGTGAGAAACAATATTGGTTTCATCGTAACGTGTATCAATCTTGGGCTTGAAAATCTCTACTTTCAGGTTAGCGATCTTCGCCCTCTTTAATCTACGGATAAGTTCCTCGGTCTTGCCGCTGAACATCGAGCCGCAAACCACCTCTATCCAGCCTCTGCGCTCCCCTGAAATATTGGGTTCTATAAACATATAGTCAAAAACGGAATGAAAATTGATTAATTTTAGGACTGAACAAACTCATTAAACAAGCAGTTACCTACATGGATCGTTTAGCCCAACTGATCAGCAAATTAAATGAACAATTTGCACAAAATGCCGGTCCCGACCAATTATTGCTCACCATCCGACAATTGCAATCGGAAGTGGAAGGGCTGACATCGGCCACAGGCAAGACTTTGGGCACTTCCAAGGTATCTGTAATGATGCCTGCTTCAAGAAGGGTAACAGAGGTACAGGAAACAGTTATTTCAGCCCCACAAACCGCCGTTTTACCAAAAGAGCCTGAAAAAGCGGCTGCACCAGAGCCAGTAAAAAAACAAGAAACCGGTGGTTGGCTATTTGATCCCATGCTTGAAACACCTACCATGGCACAGCAGAAATCGGGGAAAGAACTGAATGAAGCCATGGCAAAACCTAATTCTTCCCTTAATGATTCGTTAAAAGCGGAAGTGGTTGAAGTGGGTCATTTATTGAATGAATCTCCGGTAAGGGATTTACGAAAAGCGATAGGTATAAACGACAAATTCGTTTTCATAAACGACCTGTTCAGAGGCGATGAGAACATGTACGAAAGAAGCATCAAAACCATAAACGGGTTCCGCATATTTGCTGAAGCAGAATACTGGATTGAAAGAGAACTTAAAGTAAAATTGGGATGGGATGCCGACAAAGAAGCTACACGGCACTTTTATCAATTGATCAAAAGACGGTTCTCCTGAATATAATCCACTATTAATTTTGTTGCTCCTCTTTTCTCCATTACATATTGTAAGGCAGCGCTTCCACTTTCTTTACAGGTTTCCTTATTTTCTAATAAAAATGTCAATTGTTCTTCCAGTTCAATGGAACTTTCTATACTGAAGGCTGCATTCCTGTCAATCAAATCCTGTGCCTCCAAAAACCAATCATACTCAGGACCAAAAACAACAGGTATTCCATAAACAGCAGCTTCAAGAATATTATGGATGCCTTCGTTTTCAAAACCACCTCCAACATAGGCAATGCTGGCATACCGGTAGAGTCTTGATAACATGCCAACATTATCAATTAAAAGTGTATTAGCTGTTACAGCCGCTTTCTCTTCGGCAGAAAGCTTTTCCCATACAGAAAAGCGGATGATTTTCGGGAAAAGGACTTCCACTTCCTGTAACCTTTCTGCTGTTACATCATGTGGAGCTACTACAAACCTTACAGAAGGATGGTTTGTAGCAAAATGATCAATGCCTCTTCGTCTGCCGGCCAGGTACTTCCTGCTACCACCGGATGAGTGCCGCAGAAATCGGCAATGGCAGGAATAGGGGTGAAGCTCTCTGCAACAGCAACCACTCTGTCGAATCTTGTATCTCCTGCAACAGTTACATGATCCTTAATTCCGATAGTTTGCAACATTTCGGCCGACTCTGGATTCTGAATGAATATCTGGTGGAAGCAATAGAGCATAGAGCGATACAGGTTTCCATACCATTTTGAAAAAAGCCATCTCTTTCCTGAAAATAGCTGCAACAAGAAACACGGGATATTCTTTTGTTTTAGAGTAGTCAGATAATAATACCAGTAATCATATTTTATCCAGATTACAATTTTGGATTCACCATTTCTATGAACCGGGGTGCGTTCCTGGGGGAATCGTGTAGCAGGTAAAAGATATAATCAGCCAGAGGATATCTTTTCCCGTTTCATAGCCAGAGGCAGAGAAAAAATACACCAGTATTTTGTGGGATGGATAAGGCCCGGAGCGATTCAAGAATGGGTCGTCCCTGTTCAAACTCGCCCAGCGAGGCACTATGATCCAGATTATGGATGGGTGACCGTCTGTTTTTAGCCGGTCTTCCAGTTCCTCAAAAACATGTTTTCTACCTCTCAACCCATTGCCGCTTTAAGGTCCATTGGGAGAAAATCCGGATGCCCAGCTCAAAAACGAACAAGAATATGTTATAGAAGAACTGTTGCACCTGGAATATTTAAATGAAATAATCTTTAATTCGAAAAGCCCCATATCGTACTTACCACATAGTAGCATTGCAAAACCACATTTTCGGAGTAGCTTTGTGCCCATTGTATTATTAAAACTGTTCTATGCATCCTATCGAAATGGTTGATTTGAAACGGCAATATGCAAAAATAAAGGGGAGATGTTGACAAAGCCATTCTGGAAGTAATGCAAAACAGCCGCTTTATCAATGGTAAAGCGGTAAGTGATTTTGGCCAGGGACTGGCAAAATATCTCAAAGCAAGCATGTTATTCCCTGCGCAAATGGAACAGATGCCCTCCAGATTGCCATGATGGCTCTCGACCTGCAGCCAGGTGATGAAGTAATAACACCCTCCTTCACATATATATAACTACTGAGGTAATTGCCTTATTAAAGCTTCAGCCCGTATTTGTAGAAGTAGATACAAAAACCTTCTGTAACAGACCCTGAGGCCATAGAAAAGGCGATAACTCCAAAAACAAAGGCCATTGTACCGATGCATTTATATGGCCAGCCTGCCAATATGGAGGCCATTATGGCCATTGCCAAAAAGCATAATCTTCTCGTACAGAGGATAATGCCCAGGCAATCGGTTCCGATTATTTCTTCTCAGATGGTACAAAGAAAGACTGGAACTATCGGTACAATCGGCTGTACCTCCTTCTTCCCATCAAAAAATTTGGGCTGTTACGGCGATGGCGGGCAATATTCACAGATGATGATTCGTTAGCTAACAGGTTAAAAATGATTGCAAACCACGGTCAAAGCGTAAAGATATTACCATGACCTGGTGGGTTGCAATAGCCGGTTAGATACCCTGCAGGCTGGCTAGTTTTAAATATAAAACTGCCCCTGCTGGATAATTATATTAGTAGCTCGCAGGAAAGCAGCTGATTTCTATGACAAGGCTTTTGCCGGTCATTCAAAAATCACTACACCCGCAAGAGCTTCGTATAGTAACCACGTTTTTCACCAGTATAGCGCTACTGCTGAAGCGGTGGATCGTGATGGCCTGAAATAAATTCACAATATATGCAATATACCAAGCATGATATACTGTCAAATGCCCGCACATAAAAAAAAATGTTCGAATCTTTCGGTTCACAGCAACCTGAACATGCCAAAAACCGACTGGTTGACTGAAAGGGTGATTTCATTGCCCATTCATACAGAACTGGACACCGATCAATTGGAGTTCATAACCGCTAGGGTGCTTGAATTGTAAATAGTAAATGATCAATAAAGAGAGAACCTTTAACCCTAAATAAAACAATCACAAAATGAAAATCGCTGTTGTAGGAACAGGATATGTTGGATTAGTTACCGGAACCTGCTTTGCAGGAACCGGAAACACAAGTCACCTGTATTGATATCGACAAAAACAAGATCGAGAAGCTCAACAATGGTCAGGTTACCATCTACGAACCTGGACTCGAAAAATTGTTTTTGCGTAATAACAACGGGAAGAAAGACTGCATTTCACCACCAACCTGCAGAAGGTATCAAGGATGCCAGAATCATTTCCTGGCACTGCCAACACCTCCTGAGAAGATGGATCACAGACCTGAAATATATCCTTGGAGTAGCAAACGACCTTGTCAAAATTCGACGATTATAAAGTGATTGTTGATAAAAGTACTGTTCCTGTTGGTACAGCTGAAAAAGTTCATGCAGCGATCTCTAAAAACTTCAAAGGAGAATTTGATGTGGTATCTCAACTCGAATTCTTACGGGAAGGTGTAGCTGTAGATGATTTCATGAAACTCCAGGTTGTAATTGGAGCCCCTTCAGAAAGAGCAAAGAAAGTGATGGGAGAACCTCTATGGACCATTTGTCCGTTCAGGTAACCCAAAAGAGCAAAGAAAGTATCTAATGGACCATTTGTCCGTTCAGTATGGATCTTCGTTCGGCTGAGTTGACAAAATATGCTGCCAACTCATTCCTCGCAACAAAGATCACTACCTTCATGAACGAAATGCTTACAAATTATCCAGATTACAATTTTTGGATTCACCATTTCTATGAACCGGGGTGCGTTCCTGGGGGAATCGTGTGGCAGGTAAAAGATATAATCAGCCAGAGGATAATTCTTCCTTGTTTCATAGCCAGAGGCGGAGAAAAAAGTCACCAGTATTTTGTGGGATGGATAAGTATCCCGGAGCGATTCAAGAATGGGCCGTCCCTGTTCAAACTCGCCCAGCGAGGCGCTATGGATCCAGATTATGGATGGGTAACCGTCTGCTTTCAAGCGGGCTTCCAGTTCCTCAAAAACATGTTTTCTACCTACAACCCATTGCCGGGCTTTTAGGTTCCATTGGGCGAAAATCCGGATACCCAGCTCAAAAACGAACAAGAATATGTTATAGAAGAACTGTTGCACCTGGAATATTTAAGTGAAATAATCTTTAATTCGAAAGCCCCATATCGTACTTACCACATAGTAGCATTGCAAAAACCACATTTTCGGAGTAGCTTTGTGCCCATTTTAATACTAAAACTGTTCTATGCATCCTATCGAAATGGTTGATTTGAAACGGCAATATGCAAAAATAAAGGGAGATGTTGACAAAGCCATTCTGGAAGTGTTACAAACAGCCGCCTTTATCAATGGTAAAGCGGTAAGTGATTTTGGCCAGGGACTGGCAAAATATCTCGGAAGTAAGCATGTTATTCCCTGTGCAAATGGAACAGATGCCCTCCAGATTGCCATGATGGCCCTCGACCTTCAACCTGGTGATGAAGTAATAACACCCTCTTTCACTTATATAGCAACTACAGAAGTAATTGCTTTATTAAAGCTGCAGCCTGTATTTGTTGAGGTTGATACAAAAACCTTCTGTATAGATCCTGAAGCCATAGAAAAGGCGATTACCCCAAAAACAAAGGCCATTGTTCCCGTGCATTTATATGGCCAGCCAGCCAATATGGAGGCTATTATGGCTATTGCCAAAAAGCATAATCTATACGTAATTGAGGATAACGCCCAGGCAATCGGCTCCGATTATTTCTTCTCAGATGGTACAAAGAAAAAGACCGGAACTATCGGTACAATCGGCTGTACCTCCTTCTTTCCATCAAAAAATTTGGGCTGTTACGGCGATGGCGGGGCAATATTCACAGATGATGATTCGTTAGCTAACAGGTTAAAAATGATTGCAAACCACGGTCAAAGCGTAAGATATTACCACGACCTGGTGGGTTGCAATAGCCGGTTAGATACCCTGCAGGCTGCTGTTTTGAATATAAAACTGCCCCTGCTGGATAGTTATATTGTTGCTCGCAGGAAAGCAGCTGATTTCTATGACAAGGCTTTTGCCGGTCATTCAAAAATCACTACACCCGCAAGAGCTTCGTATGGTAACCACGTTTTTCACCAGTATACGCTACTGCTGGAAGGTGTGGATCGTGATGGCCTGAATAAATTCCTGGCCTCTCACAATATACCAAGCATGATATACTATCCGGTGCCCGCACACAGGCAAAAAATGTTCGAATCTTTCGGCTCTGGCAACTTAAACATGCCAAAAACCGACTGGTTGACTGAAAGGGTGATTTCATTGCCCATTCATACGGAACTGGACACCGATCAATTGGAGTTCATAACCGCTAAAGTGCTTGAATTTGTAAATAGTAAATGATCAATAAAGAGAGAACCTTAACCCTAAATAAAACAATCACAAAATGAAAATCGCTGTTGTAGGAACAGGATATGTTGGATTAGTTACCGGTACCTGCTTTGCAGAAACCGGAAACAATGTTACCTGTATTGATATCGACAAGAACAAGATTGAGAAACTCAACAATGGTCAGGTTACCATCTACGAACCTGGACTGGAAAAATTGTTTTTGCGTAACCAACGGGAAGAAAGACTGCATTTCACTACGAACCTTGCAGAAGGTATCAAGGATGCACGAATCATTTTCCTGGCGCTGCCAACTCCTCCGGGAGAAGACGGATCTGCAGACCTGAAGTATATCCTTGGCGTAGCAAACGATCTTGGTAAAATTCTCGACGATTATAAAGTGATTGTTGATAAAAGTACCGTTCCTGTAGGGACAGCTGAAAAAGTTCATGCTGCTATCTCTAAAAACTTCAAAGGAGAATTTGATGTGGTATCAAACCCTGAATTCTTACGCGAAGGGGTAGCTGTAGATGATTTCATGAAGCCTGACAGGGTTGTAATTGGAGCCTCTTCAGAAAGAGCAAAGAAAGTAATGGGAGAACTCTATGGGAAGTGGCGCAGTTATGCGAACGCCTCGGTGCAGATGTTGACATGGTTCGCCGTGGTATCGGTAGCGATGACCGTATCGGTAAGCGCTTCCTGTTCCCGGGTATTGGATATGGAGGTAGCTGTTTCCCTAAAGACGTACAGGCTTTGGTGAAGTCGTCTACTGAAGTGGCTTACGAATTCAAGATACTGAACGCTGTGATGGATGTGAATGAAAAAATGAAACTCCATCTGATGCCTAAGATCAATAAATACTTTGGTGGCGATATCAAAGGAAAACATTTTGCTCTTTGGGGATTGGCCTTCAAACCAAACACCGATGATATCCGTGAGGCTCCAGCCTTATATATGATCGATGCATTGGTAGCTGCTGGTGCAACTGTAACAGCATTCGACCCTGAAGCAACTGCTAATGTAAAAAGCCTGATAGGTGATAAAATTACATACGCAGATAACCAGTACGATTGCCTTAAAGGTGCCGATGCACTCGTGATTGCAACAGAATGGAACGAATTCAGGACACCCGATTTCCTGAAAATTGTTAAACTGATGAAGAATAAAGTGATCTTCGATGGCCGTAACCTGTTCGATACAGATGGTATCAAAGACCTTGGATTCTTTTATGAAAGCGTGGGCCGTGCCACCGCAATCCCAACTAATGGCTCACATCACAAATAATTAATTAATGGCAAGAGAAAGAGTACTCATTACAGGCGCAGCAGGTTTTCTAGGTTCACATCTTTGTGACCGCTTCATAAAAGAAGGGTATCATGTTGTTGGTATGGACAACCTGATCACTGGTGACTTACGTAATATTGAACATCTGTTCAAGTTAGAACAATTTGAATTTTACCATCATGACGTTTCTAAATTCATTCATGTACCAGGCGAGCTACGTTATATTCTCCATTTTGCGTCACCTGCCAGTCCGATCGACTATCTCAAAATACCGATTCAGACTCTGAAGGTTGGCTCATTAGGAACTCATAACTGTCTTGGTTTGGCAAAAGCCAAAAAGGCACGTATACTCGTTGCCTCCACTTCTGAAATCTATGGTGACCCAATGGTTCATCCACAGAACGAAGACTATTGGGGAAATGTAAACCCGATCGGTCCCCGCGGCGTATATGATGAAGCCAAACGTTTCCAGGAAGCCATGACAATGGCATATCATACTTTCCATGGACTTGAAACCAGAATCATCCGCATATTCAATACATATGGTCCTCGTATGCGACTGAACGATGGTCGTGCATTACCTGCATTCATCGGACAAGCTTTAAGAGGAGAAGACCTGACTGTATTTGGAGATGGAAGTCAAACACGTTCCTTCTGCTATGTCGATGACCTGGTAGACGGTATCTACAAACTATTATTAAGTGACTACGCAAGTCCCGTGAACGTTGGTAACCCAGATGAGATCTCTCTAAAGGATTTTGCTGAGGAAATCATCAAACTCACTGGAACCACTCAGAAAATAGTTTATAAACCATTACCGGTAGACGATCCAAAACAACGTCAGCCTGATATTACAAGAGCTAAACAGATTTTGGGATGGTCTCCAAAAGTGAACAGGAAAGAAGGTCTGAAAATAACGTATGATTATTTTCGATCCCTGCCTCCTGAAGAATGGCTAAAACAACCCAAAGAATTCATAAGTACTAAATAGCAGCCTCCGGGCTGCTTTTGTTGATAATATGCATCACCCTTTAATTATCTAAACCAAACATGTATCAGGAACTAATTGCTAAAAAGAAAAAATTGGCGGTTATCGGATTAGGCTATGTAGGACTGCCCATAGCATTGGAATTCGCCAAAAAGATTCAGGTAATCGGATTCGATATCAATAGTAAGAGAGTTGCTCTGATGCAACAAGCCATCGATCCAAGTAATGAATTGGAAAAAGAAGCATTTGATGGCTGTGATATCGTATTCACCGATTCATTAGATGTATTGAGGGAAGCTTCCTTCTTTATCGTGGCAGTTCCAACTCCGGTTGATCAGCACAATGTGCCCGACTTAAAACCTGTTACGAGCGCATCTAAAACAATCGGTCAGGTTATCAAGAAAGGAGATTATGTGGTTTTTGAATCCACCGTTTATCCCGGCTGTACAGAAGGACATATAGTGTAGAACTATCAGCAGAAAACAAAAAGCAGTTATTCGTACCAAAAGGTTTTGCCCATGGCTTTTCTGTAATAACTCCAGTTTGCAACCGTACTTTATAAATGTGATTCATTTTATCATAAGGAAAGTGAAGGTGGTATCAAGTATAACGACCCAAGTCTGAATATAGATTGGCAGATTCCAGCAGGGAAGGAAATCATATCTGAAAAGGATGCTGTACTTCCTTTAATTGATAACTGTCGCAGTAATTTCGATTTCTAATTATAATTAGTTTATGGAAGCACCCGTCATATTGGTTACAGGAGCAAACGGCCAGTTAGGAAAAGAAATTCGAGACCTGGCTGCTGCAAATCCCCAATGGCGGTTTGTCTTTTTAAGCAGGGAAGATCTTCCTATTCATCATTTTGAACTGGTCCGTAACTTCTTCCAATCGTATAAGCCTGCATATTGTATCAATTGTGCTGCTTATACGGCTGTTGACAGAGCAGAAACCGAAAAAGATCTGGCCTATCTGGTGAATGCAGAATCGGTAGGCGTTCTTGCAGCCGTTTCAAAGGAATTCGGTACCCGTTTCGTTCATATTTCTACTGATTATGTATTTGATGGAAATTCTCCCGAACCTTACATAGAATCACATCCTACTCAACCTATAAATACTTATGGAGCTTCAAAAAGAGATGGAGAACTCCGTTGCATGGAGAATAATCCCGATGCCATAATTATCAGAACCGCATGGGTGTATTCAGAATACGGCAACAATTTTGTAAAAACTATGTTGCGCCTAATGAAAGAACGCCCCTCAATTAATGTCGTAAATGATCAGGTAGGTGCCCCAACCTACGCAGGTGACCTGGCTGCTGCAATTATGGATATAATCAATAAGGGAATCTGGCAATCCGGAATTTATCACTACAGCAATATGGGAAAAATAAGCTGGTTCGATTTTGCATCCGCTATCAAAGAAGCCATTGGAAGTACGGTTCTTGTGAATGCAATACCATCGAGCGAATTTCCCACTCCAGCAAAAAGACCTTCTTTCTCACTCTTAGATACATCGAAATTCAGAAACACATTTAATCTCACGATTCCTGAATGGAAACAGAGTTTGGTTAAATGTCTTTCAAAATTAAATGTACTGGCTAAGTAAGAAGTATTCAGGAACCACTTGAGTAAAGAATCATGAAACCTACAAAAGATATTATCTGTTTCTCCTTATCGCGGTCCGATTCTGCCATTTCTTCTCCGGCTTTATCACTAGCCAAAGAATTCGCAAAGAATCACCGGGTGTTTTATATTGATCATCCCTATTCATGGAAAGATTATTTCTCTGCTTCAATGAAAAAAGAAATTGAAGCAAGAAAAAAAGCCCTCCTTTCTGGTAAGAACCCATATTCAAATCCGGCTAATCTGCCTTCCAACCTTACAGTTGTTACAACCAGAGTTACATTGCCTATAAACTTTTTGCCGAATGGTTTTTTATATAACTCATTAGCAAAAATTAACAACAGAATAGTGGCTGGTACTATCAGAAATCTGATAAAAGATTTTTCCATTACAGACTATGTCTATATAAACTTTTTTGATCCCTATTTTCTTTCAAAGCTTCCGGAAGATATCAAGCCATGGCGTTCAGTATACCAATCAATGGATGATATTACACAGGTACCATATTCCCATCGCCATGGAACCCGGCTGGAAGAAGAAAGTGTACGCCATCACGATTATACCTTGTGCACCTCTCATGAATTAACCCGATTGAAATCTCCATTCTCTAAGAATGTGTATTTCCATCCTAATGCAGCAGATACTTCAATTTTCAATAAGGCAATAACAGATCCTCTTCCTCGTCCGGTTGAATTACAGGGCATCACAACACCTATAATTGGCTTTACAGGCAGTATTGAATACCGTTCCGATTTCGAATTGTTACGAAAGATAGCCTTGAAACATACCGATAAGACCATGGTGTTTGTTGGGCCAATTCAAACAGATGAACATATAAAAGTGGGATTGGATAAAATGCCGAATGTGGTCTTTACTGGCCTAAAAAAAAACAGAGCTTCCTGAGTATCTCAAATATTTCGATTGTACCATCATCCCTTTTGTAAAGAATACGCTTACAAAGAGTATCTATCCTCTAAAAATCAATGAATATCTGGCTGCAGGAAGGCCTGTAATAGTGAAATTTCTCAGAAGATATGTATTCCTTCCATGATGTGGCTTATGTGGAAGATACCCATGATGATTTTATAGCGGCAATAGATAAGGCTATCAACGAAAATTCTCAGGAAAAAATTGAGGCCAGAATGAAAGTGGCCGCTCAGAATACCTGGACGGCCAGGGTAGCCAGATTTTGGGAAATTATTTCGCCTCCACCTGTTAGGTGATAAGATAGCGGGTAAAGCATTTGAAGCAGCTTGACTGAACTTTATCAGTCACTTTGCCTTCAATTAAGCTGTTCTTGCAAGGCTTTTTTCAACAAGAACAGGAAAATATTAAATTCCATTTGGGGATAAAACAAGCAAACCTTATTTTTGCACCCCTAACAGCTGAAACTGTTAGATAGGATGCCCGATAGTATAATGGTAGTACGACAGATTTTGGTTCTGTTTGTCTTGGTTCGAATCCAGGTCGGGCAACAAAACTTACTCTTTATTAACCCGCTGAATTTCAGCGGGTTATTTTTTTCCTTTCCTTTCTTTATCCGAATCCCCTTTTTTTCAGTTAAAACAAATGAATTACCTGAAAATAGATTCAATTTTGTACGAGGAATTGATAAAATGAGAAATAGCATAAGCAAACTTATAATTGTACTTATTTCATTGTTTGTTGGTTTATTGCATTTTTTAATTGGTCCGGATTATCAAGGAGTATTTAAAAATTTTATCCGCGGCTACCTGATAGATATTTTACTTCCAATGAATCTCTATCTTTTATTGCAAATCTCATTAAGGCAGCATTTTACTTTAAATAAAGCCAGATTAATAGGAATCTCTCTCTATATTCAGTTTTGGGATAGTAGTAGAGTTATTGCAAGCTAATGGAATTCATTTCTTGGGAAATACTTATGACCCTCTTGATATCTTAATGTACGGTTTAGGGATTGCTATAGGAGTTACAATCGATTTAGTAATCATTGACCAATTAGAAAAAAACGGAAAGGAGAAAGGGAATAAAGTGTAGGTTTTGTGTGGCCTTGCCTGATCAATATGAGAATTCGTGATTACGCTTCTAAAAGAGAATTTCCACAATACCCCAACTTCAAACCAAGTATTGACATTTTTGTAAAAATTAGTACATCCATTATCCAATCTGACAGTTTATTGATACTCATATTCATGATTAATTTAGAACCCGGAAAGTCATCAAATAGCGACGCAGTCTTCTATGTTCTTTTTGACTAATATGTTGTTTTGTCCTTATAACCAACTACTTATAGCCATTATCCCATTTCAGGCATTTTCCCTCTCTTATAACATAAAAACATAACTTATAACTTACAACCGGCAACTTCCTCCCCTTATTTGTTCTAAAACATAATGCCGTATCTTTCGCCAAATGGACGGGTTATGAGACAAATCGGTATTCTTTTTTGCTTATGGCAGGGTATGCCCAATCCCAAAACGTGGGAATAGGTGTAAGTGTACCACTGGATAAACTTCATGTAGATTCCAATATAAGGATTGGTGTTGGCGCTTGGTCATCCCCAATCAATAACCGTTTCCTGAAATTCGGAGATGGAAATTTCGTAACTATCGGCGAAGTAGGTTTGGATGACAGGATGGAGTTTTCAGCCCGTGAATTCCTGTTTAAAAACTCAGGAGCTTATGGTTTAGGCAATGGTAAAGTAGGTATAAATATCAGCTCTTCTCCAACCGCCTTCCTCGAAGTGAATGGAAATGTGAAAATCACTGATGGCACACAAGCTGAAGGAAAAGTATTGACATCTGCAGCAGATGGTACAGCTTCCTGGCAATATACACCCCATGCCAATACAGCATTTCAAGTTAAACTGTCTACAGCCAATCAGACAATTGTAGATGCTACAGATGCTGTTGTACTTTTTGATAACCTCGAAATTGATGACGCTTTTTCCTTTAATACTTCAAATGGTACCTATCTCACTCCCTCTGCAGGTGTGTATCATTTTGATGTGAAAATAGAATGGGCGCTGGCTGTTTCCACACAGGCGCTACTTACAGTTTATATTGATGTAAATGGAACAGCAAGAGAGAAAATGAAAGAAACATTTGTTTTGCCAGCAGGCACCAATTCCAAATCAATGAGCTTTGGAACAAATTTGAAATTGAATGCAGCTGATGTGGTGAAAGTGTACGTAAGACAGGATTCGGGAGATACTCAGGAAATTGTTATTCAGAATAGCAGCTTTTCAGGACATAAACTTTATTGATCCCCTTTTTTTGCAGGCAATTAGTTACATTCGGATATAAATTAACCGGAATATGACTGCCTTTAACCGACGCTCCTTTCTTCATAAAGCAGGAGCTTTTTCCGCTACCGCATTTCTAGGTTCGCTAACACAACCCGCATGGAGTAAAAACCTGCATAGGGCCATTGAAAATGCTTCAGCATATACTCCCGACCAATTGGCCTCTGATGAAGACTTCTGGTATTACATACAACAATCATATACAGTTAATCCATCACTGATAAACCTGAATAACGGGGGAGTGGCCCCTTCACCTAAAACGGTTCAGGATGAAATGAAACGTCTTCACGACTTAAGCAATGAAGCGCCCAGTTATTATATGTGGCGGGTCGTAGACCAGGGAAGAGAACCTCTTCGAAGAAACCTGGCCCGCATTGCTGGTTGCAGCGCAGAAGAAATTGCCATACAACGAAACGCATCTGAAGCATTGGAAGCCGTCATATTCGGTCTTGAACTGAATGCAGGTGATGAAGTTATTTTGTGCAAACAGGACTATCCAAATATGATAAACGCCTGGAAACAGCGTGAAATGAGGGATAAGATAAAACTTGTTTGGCTTAATCTTGAATTGCCAAGTGAAGATGATAACTATCTCCTTAATGAATACGTAAAGGCGTTCACTTCAAAAACCAAAGTGGTTCACCTTACCCATATAATCAATTGGAATGGACAAATATTACCAATCCGTAAAATCGCCGATGCTGCACATGCCCGTGGTATAGAAGTGCTGGTGGATGGTGCTCATAGTTTCGCTCACTTCCAGTTCATGATACCTGATCTCGGCGCCGATTATTTTGGTACCAGTTTACATAAATGGCTCAGTGCTTCCATCGGTACAGGACTTTTATACATCCGTAAAGAAAAAATAAAGAATATCTATCCTTTGTTTGCAGGAGGAGATCCCAAAAGTGAGGATATAAGGAAATTCGAAAACCTGGGTACAAGACCCTTTTATGTTGAACAAGCTATCGGTAAAGCCATCGAGTTTTATGATATGATAGGTCCGGAAAGAAAAGAGAAACGTCTTCACTATCTTAAAAACTACTGGATGGAGAAAGTGAAAGATATTCCTAAAGTAAAAATAGGCACCTCTCTAAAGAAAGGCTATGGCTGCGCTATCGGGATAGTTGGCGTTGAAGGAAAAAAACCTTCTGAACTGGATGGGTTCCTGATGGAAAAGTATAAAGTGCATGCTGTTGGTATTGAATGGGAGAACATAAAAGGAGTCAGAGTAACTCCTAACGTTTATACAACAACTAAAAACCTTGATGTGCTGGTGGAAGCAATAGAAGGTTTGCCAAATTACCCTGATGTTTGAGAAAGAGGGAGAATGATTAATACTATTTACTATGAATAAGGTATTAGTGATTTTATTCTGTGTTCTATTAGGGGAACATGGAATGACCCAGGTCGGAAAATATAATGGAGCCTTTGGTCCACTTACCTGGGATGTTTATTCTGAGACCCCACCAGAAATCAATCTTATCCCTACACCAAAAAAGATTCTGCTGGCGTCTTTACAAAATAAATGAGCTAAACATAGTGCGTGATAAGAAAGAGAGTTAGCTCAGGGTTGTCTCGATACCTTACTGCAATCATTCATAGCGACTTCAAAAACAGTTTTTCCCCAATTAGAAATTGTTCAACTTCCATATCCATTTGATCCCGACAAATCAACAGATCTTTCAAAATCGCTTCAGGATTCATTGAATAAATACCAGGCAGAGCTATTGATAGGAATTGATCGCTTCCGACCCTCGGTGGAACAGGAGTCTGTAACAAGAGAGTCCGATAATTCGGGAACGTCAAAAAGAGCCAGCTATATAATGGTTGCGGAAGGATATTTTCGCTTATATAACAAAGATAGTTTGCTGAAGGAAGGGCCATTCAGGTATCGGACAGCGCTTGAAGACCGGGCAGTTATCAGTGGACTGCTGGCTGCTGGACCATCATTGGTAAATAACCGACCTGCAGCTATGAGTATAAGCGGATTTGCCGGTGCTGAATTGGCAAGAAAACTTAAAGGGCAAGGCGCTCAGTTTAGTTTCACGCTTTTTTCAATGAAAGAATTTAAAGGAATAAACAAGCAGTTGGCAGGCTATGATTTTGATGGTGCTTTTGCTGCAGCTGAATTGCTTTCAAATGAAGAACAGCCTGAAAAGATAAGGGGAAGGGCGTTTTTTATATTAGCACTGTTAACACAAAAGAAAGGCGATTATGATAAAGCGCTGGAATATCTTGAAAAGGCTCAAGCATTGACCAATGCAGGACCAGGCGACAGATATCATGAATTCCTGCTTAAATATTCATCAAAGTCTGCCATTCATTGGAAATAAAAAATCCGGAACCTGGGGTTCCGGACCACCTGTATAAAGGTATTCCATTTATTATTTAACTGAAACAAGATAATAGTTCTTCTTTCCTTTTTGAACCAGAATATACTGATTATGTAAAAGGTAACTTGTATCGATTGTTGCTTGTATTTGATCGACTTTTTTCCTGTTGATGCTAATTCCTCCTCCCTGAACCATCTTACGGGCATCCCCTTTACTAGGGAAGATGGTTGTTTCTGCAAGAAAAGAAACTACATCGATACCAGTTTCAATCTTTTCTTTTGGAAATGCGAATTTCACAACACCGTCCATCCCTTCCAAATCTTCTATGCTCAAAGATTCTGCAGGAGCAGTTTGATTAGCGAACAATTTCTGTGTTGTTTCGATTGCTTTTTCCAATTCGGCTTGTCCATGCACAAAACTTGTGATTGATTCAGCCAATTTCTTTTGGATCAGTCTTTGACCAGGATCTTTTGAGTGGGCTTCAGTTACCTCATTAACTTCTTCAGGAGTTAAGAATGTGAATATTTTGATCCACTTGCCCGCATCTTCGTCACTGGCGTTTAGCCAGAACTGATAGAATTGATAGGGCGAGGTTTTTTCAGGGTCGAGCCAGATATTCCCCTTTTCCGTTTTTCCGAATTTACCTCCATCAGCTTTTGTAATCAGGGGGCAGGTGAAAGCAAAAGCTTCACCACCGGCTTTTCGTCTAACCAATTCTGTTCCTGTAACAATATTTCCCCATTGGTCACTTCCGCCCATCTGCAATTTGCAGTTCTTGTTTTGGTACAGCCAATAGAAATCATATCCCTGCATCAGCTGGTAGGCGAATTCTGTATAACTGATGCCCGCTTCCCCTTCAATCCTTTTCTTCACACTGTCCTTTGCCATCATGTAATTCACGGTAATATGCTTACCTACATCACGTAAAAAATCTATGAAGCTGATATTTTTGAACCAATCATAATTATTGGCCATTTCAGCGGCGTTCTTACGCGTTTGGTCGAAATCGAGGAATTGCATCAGCTGGTTTTTAACCCCGCTTATATTTTTCTGCAATTGTTCTTCGCTTAAGAGGTTGCGCTCTTCACTTTTCCCGCTGGGGTCCCCGACCATGCCCGTAGCTCCACCAACAAGGGCTATAGGCTTATGTCCGGCCTTTTGTAGATGAACCAGTAAAAGGATAGGAACCAGGCTGCCGATGTGTAAACTGTCGGCAGTAGGGTCAAAACCGATATAGGCAGTGGTCATTTCCTTCTCCAGTTGCTCCTCCGTTCCTGGCATTATGTCCTGTAACATACCCCTCCAGCGTAATTCCTCAATAAGTTTCATGTATTATTCTTTGACAATGAATGTGTAATAAGGGTTTTTCAAAACCATTCCAACTACCAACCCAAAGCGCCCCAAAACCGTATATTGAAATAGGGTTTTCCCTTAGCAATTGCTTGGTAAATCAATGATTTGTGCAAAAATAAGAATAAGGTCTTGGTTTACTGGGATTGCGCAATATTTTCCTTTCAATTTCGTTCGATAATGTTGTGATTGTAGGGGTGGAACTAGTTCATTTTCATGGTCGGTTGACCATCCACCCATCAGAAAATATCCTTTAGAAACACTATTGAAATGAAATTGCTTATCCCGAAAATTGGTTCAATGAAAAGAATCCAACTCCTGGCCGTAGGAACCCTGATCGTACTGGCACAACCCGTCCAGGCACAGTTCCGGAAGTATTCCAATGAGTTTTTGAACATTGGTGCCGGTGCTCGTGGCCTCGCCATGGGAAGTGCCCAGGTAGCTACCGTCAGCGACGGAACAGCAGGTTACTGGAACCCGGCAGGACTTACCAACGTTAAGGACCATCCTCAGTTAAATCTGATGCATGCCGAATATTTTGCCGGAATCGGTAAATACGATTACGGTAGCCTTATTCTTCCCATGAAGGATAATAAACGTGTTTTAGGTCTTTCCCTTCTTCGTTTTGCAGTAGATGATATCCCGAATACTATTTTCCTGGTGGAGCCAGACGGAACCATCAACTTCAGTAATATCCAGACTTTCTCCTCTGCCGATTATGCCTTCCTGGTATCTCTGGCTCAAGAGAAGAACCTGAAAAATGGAACAAAACTCAGTGGTGGTATCAATGCCAAAATCATCCATCGTAAGGCTGGTAGTTTTGCAACCTCCTGGGGTTTTGGTTTTGATGCAGGTATTCAGCTTACTGGTAAGCGCTGGAGATTAGGTGCTGTTGCCCGCGATGTTACAACCACTTTCAATGCATGGTCTTTCAGCCTCACCGATAAGATGCGGGAGGTTTTTTATGTTACAAAGAACGATATCCCTGTAAAATCTACCGAGTTAACAGCTCCGAGACTGATAGCAGGTGGTGCCTATAACTTCAAGTTGAACAGGAACCTGAACCTACTTGCTGAAATGAACCTTGATTTTACATTTGATGGTCGCCGCAATACTGTTATAAGTAGCAGTATCGCCAGCATCGATCCAAAGTTGGGTCTGGAAGCATCCTGGAAAGATGTTCTTTTTATAAGAGCCGGTATCAACAACTTCCAAAAGGCATTGGATGATAAGGATATCACCAATACAAAGAAGATTTGGATCTACCAGCCTTCAGTGGGTACTGGATTCAAGATCAGTAACGTACAGATTGATTATGCATTTACAAACCTAGCCAATCAGTCAAATCCATTATATACGCACGTGTTTTCTTTGAAAGTTGATCTGAAGAAGAAAGAAAGCAAATAACCGATACCTATGAGATTGAAGAAACTATTTACTATGAAGAAATTATTTACACTTTTGTTATTGTTGGCGGGCTTATCAGTAAGTGCCCAACAATATAATAATGAGTGGATCCGCTTC
>JBGAQE010000090.1:0-17106 GCA_044220885.1 Chitinophagaceae bacterium | reverse complement strand
TCCAGGAAGAATCTACCACAAGTGGTGAACTCAACTTCTCACATGTATTCATTTTACAACTGAAAGATCCGGGAAATCCAAAACCAATCACAAAAGGTTTCTATTCTTTTTCAAATCCTCAATTTATTAAAGGAACCAATAGAATACTTCTCGAAGGTGATGTGAACGAAACTACGCATCCCGACAGAACACTCGAAACACAACTATACAGCATCAACAACGATGGTTCTGGTCTCAAGAAAATATTGGGTAAGAAAGATTACAATTATTCTGGTTCTTCTATTTCTCCATCCGGTAAATGGATTGCGTTGCAACAGGGAGCAACTGGGTTTGTAGCTATTCCTACCTTATCATTATTGCCAATCGATGGCTCTGAAAAAGACCTGATACCAATTCCCTTCGACAGGAATATCGGAAATATCACCTGGAGTGAAGATGAAAGAACCTTATGGTTTTCAGCACAAAGCAATGGAGGTGTTATTTTAAACAAAGTGGATATAGCTTCCAGAAAAGTAACAACACTTACAGATTTCAATAGCGGTATCGGTAGTTATTCCATCAAAGGCGACAAATTAGTATTTGTAAAGACGGCAGTAGAAAACCCTTTTGAACTATACAGCGCTAACAGCAATGCAACCAATCCTATTCGTATCAGCAGCTTTAATTATGATTGGGTGCAACAAAAGAAATTGAGCTATCCGGAAAAATTCAGTTTTAAGAATGAGAAAGGGTTGACCGTTGAATATTGGGTGATGAAACCAACTAACTACGAGCCAGGAAAGAAATATCCTGTTGTTTTGGAAATCCATGGTGGTCCAACAGCTATGTGGGGGCCTGGAGAAAACTCGATGTGGCACGAATTCCAGTTCTGGTGCAGTAAGGGATACGGAGTAGTGTATGCGAATCCAAGGGGATCAGGCGGATACGGACAGGAATTCCTGAAGGCGAATGTAAAAGATTGGGGAAATGGTCCGATGCAGGATGTACTTACTGCCCTTACAAAAGCAACAGCTGCTTCGCCATGGGCAGATACATCCAAAATGGTGGTTACTGGTGGATCTTATGCTGGCTATCTGATTGCCTATATCATTTCACACGATAACAGATTCAAAGCCGCCTGCAGCCAAAGAGGTGTATACGATCTTCGTACTTTCTTCGGAGAAGGTAATGCGTGGAGATTAGTACCAAACTATTTCGGAGGTTATCCATGGGAGAAAACAGTTCTGCCTATTTTAGAAAGAGAATCTCCCATTACTTATGTTCAGAATATTACAACTCCCTATATCATGTTCCATGGTGAAAATGATTTACGCACGGGTGTAATTCAAGGGGAAGAAATGTTCAAAAGCCTTAAAGTATTAGGCAGACCTGTAGAGTATGTACGCCATCCGGGAGCTACACACGAGATCACGCGCAGCGGGAATAACCGTCAGCGGATCGACCAGATGCTGCGTACCTGGGAATTTTTTGAGCGCTGGCTGAAATGAGGTAATATTTTGTTGTTTCAGACGACCTATCCCAAAAATGTTTCGTGAAAAAAAGGAGCCATTTCCGAAAATTCCTGATCATCGTCACGATCACCATCGTGTCGTTATCGCTTATCCATTATTTGGTTTTTCCGCAACAGACCCGCAGTATGTTGATCAGGTATTCTTCTTTTAAAAAAGAAGGATCGCTGTATTATAACAGCAAGACCCCGGCACAAAATGTAGCAATCGTTCAATCACTGATCAAAGAAGCGAGTGATAGAAACCAGCGTTTCTGGGGAGGATTACTTTCCCAATCACAGTTCATCTACTGTCAGCGAGCTGATGATTTCAAGACTTATGGAAGTCCTTATCCGGTGCCCGCAGTCACCCATAATAAACTCGGTACATGGATTGTGATAGGGGAAGAGGGGGTGGAGACCGATATTATTGCGCATGAAGTGATGCACGCGGAATTATATGCCCGGATCGGATTCTTCAAGTTGAATTTCAATATCCCCACATGGTTTGATGAAGGACTCGCCATGCTAAGCGATTACCGAAATTACTATTCCGAAGACACGCTAAAAGCCTTATCGGATAATTACAAGAATTTACCAGACCTAAGAACACTGGAAACTGCAGCGCAATTCAACAGTGGGTCCAGAGAAAAGATAATGTTTAACTACATGGCGGCCGCTCATGAAGTAAGACACTGGTATACCAAAGAAAAAATGGAGAAGTTCATCAATGCAATGAATAATGGAAAAAGTTTTGATGAATCTTATAATCAGTAGACTTTCTCAGGCTGTTTTCATATGCTTCTCCCGATAAAGAACCCTGTAAGCAAGGAAGGCGCTCACTAACATGAATAAAGCTCCTGCCAGGAATGGCGCTCCCGGTAATTTTATCGGATTGTTTTTGTTTGTGAAATACGAAAACAAATTTGTCATCAGTATAGGACCAAAGATGGATGTTAGACTTATTAGGCTGGTCAATCCACCTTGCAATTCTCCCTGTTCCGTTGGTGGTACATGATTAGAGATAATACCTTGTAATGCGGGTCCTGCTATTCCGCCTAAACAATACACTACAGTAAATGCATACATCATCCATCCTTCAGTAGCGATGGCGAAAAGAATCATGCCTGCACTATAAAGTAGCAGTCCTATATATACGCTTCTTTCTTTCCCTAATAATGGCATTGTTTTTCTAATCAACCCCCCTTGAACAATGGCTACCATCACTCCTACTACACTCAGCGAGATTCCAACTTCACGTTCGTGCCAGTTGAATTTTTCCATACTATAATAGCTCCATGTAGTTTGTACTGCATGTGCTGCCAGATAGATCAATACCAATGAAAGCACCAGTCCTGCTATGGCAGGATATTTCCCCATCTGTTTTAAGGAACCAATTGGATTAGCTCTTTTCCAATCGAATGGTCTTCGTTTTTCTACAGGTAAAGATTCAGGCAACACAAAATAACCATATAACCAGTTGAGAAGGGTTAGTCCTGCGGAAACTAGGAAGGGGACTCTTGATCCAAAACTTCCCAGCAATCCACCGATCAATGGACCAATTATAAATCCAAGTCCGAATGCTACACCCACAAGCCCGAAATTCTGGGCCTTTTTTTCTGGGGTACTGATATCAGCTATATAGGCTTGAGCGGTTGTAAAGCTGGCGCCGGTGATTCCGGCGAGGACTCTTCCTACAAATAACCATCCAATAGTTGGGGCGAAGGCAAGGAAAAGGTAGTCGATTCCGAACCCGAACAGGGAGAATAAAAGCACCGGCCTGCGACCGTAAGCATCGCTCAGGTTACCCAGTACAGGAGAGAACAGGAATTGCATTACGGCATAAGCTGGAATCAGCCACCCGCCTACTTTTGCGGCCTGGCTGATATCTCCATGAATCAATTCCTGGATAAGTTTAGGCATCACCGGAATAATGATTCCGATTCCGATAACATCTATAAGAAGTGTCACAAAAATGAAGCCCAGGGCAGCAGGTTTGGCCGTTTTCATACAGGAAAAATAACTCAAAAAAATGGTTTGTATACCGTTCGCAAGTTAACTGTCAGAAAATCGTCAAATTTCAGTAATTTGACTTTTTTCACACCAACACAAATGCTTATGAACAAGAAATCTTATGTTGTACTCTTTCTGGCCGTAACTGTAGCCCTGAGTATAGCAGCCAGTGCTCCTCCACAAGACGCACCTAAAAGAAACCTGAAAGTGCTTCCCAAAAACATCAGCCATGAAGATCTCGACAAGGTTATGCATGGGTTTAATGACGCCCTGGGCGTTAAATGTAATCACTGTCATGCAGGTGGACAGGTTGATGGTCGTTTCAAGATGGATTTTGCCAGCGATGAAAAGCCAGAAAAGACTATGGCTAGAAATATGCTGAAAATGACAGCTAAGATCAACAAGAAATTCTTCAACTTCAAGGCAGGTGCTGCTGATGCCGTTCCGCCAATTGCCTGTATGACTTGCCATAATGGAAAAGTTCATCCAGAAGGAGGAAAGAAATAATATAGCTTTTTAATAAAAAAAGCCTCTGGAGTTCCAGAGGCTTTTTTTATTAGATATCGATGGAATCGTAAACTACCACTTTCTTCCATAAATGCGAACACTCTTTTACGAAGTTCAGATGAATCGGATCCACCTGATAGCTCGCCTGGTCATCCGACCCTTTGAAAAATAAACACCAGGAAACAGAATAAGACCGGTCAATTACATCCCTGTTAGTTGGCGCTGGTTCTCCAATATGGAATGATGCTATCGTTTTTACTGCACTCAATTTTTTCAATCCAGCTATAAGAGCAGCTTTATCCTCTTTGCTTTCAGGATTATTCAACCAGAAATAAACGTGATGAATGAATGTTTGTTCTTTTGTCATAGCACTTGCTTGTTGGGTTACAGCGGTTGCTGCGCTTAGCAGGGCCGCCTGGTATAAAAATGTGCGTCGAGTGATCGACATTGGGTGGTGATTTTATGGGAAGGTAATGATAGAATTTGAAAATTTGGGGATTTGAAAATTTGAAAATTAACAGCCAATACATTTTACCGCTGAGACGCGGAGACGCAGGGTGGCGTTCCTCCGCGTCTCTGCGCCTCTGCGGTAAAAAATGATATAATTACAGACTGTTACCCCAACCTTTGGAACTTCTTGAACTCATTGAACCTCTTAAACATTTCTTAGTACTTCTATATCCAACTTCTTCATCTCCATAAACGCCTTGGTAACTCTTCCGGCCCTTTGTGGATCACTCATCAATTCACCAAGAATAGAAGGAACAATTTGCCAGGAAAGACCAAACTTATCTACTAACCAACCGCACATGCTCTCCCTTCCTCCATCAGTGAGCTTCTCCCAATAATAATCGATCTCTTCTTGTGTATCACAGTTAACTACAAAAGACACGGCTTCATTAAACTTGAATATGGGGCCACCATTTAATCCCATGAATTTTGTTCCATTCACTTCAAAGATTACCACCATCGGATTCTCAGAAAGTATTTTTGAATCCTTGAAAATGGAACAATAAAACTCTGCTGCCTCTTTTGCTTTTCCATCGAACCATAAGCATGGATATAATTTGTGTGTCATAGCAAATGCTTTGTACTACAAGCCACTATTTTTAATAGAACCAAAAAAATGCAACTGTAGTTATTTGGAAGTAAGTTTCTTAATCATTTCTTCTTCTATAGGTGCTTTAATAGCAACAACAGTATCTACAAGGCTATTGGGAACAGTCATTGACAATACATACTGTTGTACTTTCCACTCATTACCCTGTTTTACAACAACGCCTGATCCACGACATATTTTCATTTGGGTGGATAATAATTCATCAAACCAGGCAAGAGTTCCTGCTTTGTCAAAGAATATATGACGGTCAATGGATGTGAAGTTCCAGGTAGTCTTTTTATCAAAATAGGGTTTTGCCCATGCCATATAGCTTTTCTTATCCCAATGCTCTGTGGCATCTGTTCCTATAAATATTGCATCATCTGTATAGAAATTGAAATACCGATCGTATTCGGCATTCGCAGCAGCCCTGTTGAAAGAATCGAGCATGGCTGCGATGGCTGTTTTATCACTCGATGTATCGGGTGCAACATTATTCTTACAAGAACCAAACAAAGCCACTAAAACAAGGACTGAAACAATTCTGTTACCCATAATGCTATTTTAATTTTTGAAGGAAAATCTTATTTTCTTTCTAAATATAAAACATACCGAGGTAATAATTAAATCCTCACCGGGAGTTGCTTTTTTTCGAATAGTAAAAAGTCAATCCTACACCAATAACCAAAACAATAATCTGAGAAACGGTACCCAACATATCAACTCTTGCAAGAGATGCCTCGGTTTCACCCCCTTTTATTGAAAGAATCCAGAGAGGGTGGTAAGTACCTGTTCTCATTCCCAACATGGGTTGCGCTACATTTAAAGCCACATGAATGCCTGTAGCTATTGCTATACCTCCCGATTTATAAGTAGCTAAACCGAAAATAAGTGACCATATTGCCGGACCCATAAATGCTGAAGTTAAACTCCAACCACCAAAAACATGATACAAAGCAAACATTACTGAAACAATAAGCTGAGTGGGAAGAAAACCAAATGACCTGCTTAACTTAACAAATGGATAAGATCTGAAAGCAACTTCTTCCATTAATGCCAGTGGAATTATAGATAAGTAGAAAAGTGCTTCTAATATTGTAATTGGCTTTGGATTCCATTCTATAGTAAGATTGGAAAACGCAAAAAGTGGAATTATGATAAGTGCGAATAAAAGCGACCCTAGTATAAACCCATATAAGAATCTTATTCCTGTCTTTCGCTCCCACACCAAACCTATACTACCGAAAGAACTCTTTTCTAATTTCAATAAAAACCAGGTAACTGCTAATGCAGCAGCCGTTCCGAATGTTCCGTATATAGATCTTTCCCAGCTATCCGGGAATTGATGTGTGATAAAAGCACCTGTAAGGAAAAGAAATAAAAGGAAGAGTACCCAATAGCAAAAAGCTTGCAATAAAGCGTTGTTCTTGAGATTTGCTAGCAGTGTTTTGATCTGTTCCATGATTGAATATACTCCATATCCCTTCCCTTATTTATCCCAAAAGGTGAGTAACGGTACAAGCCGGTTGAAACCCGGATTTCGTCCGGTTAAAAATAGATTCCGTCTTTTCATTAACTGGCTCCCTTGGGGTTCTTTGGACTTACTGGTGGCTTTGGACCCGGAAGGTTACCGGTGCCCTTATTGACCTGTATAACTTTGATAATCACATCCACCATTGGAGCGCCTATCCCTAAGCGCTGTGCATTGGAGTTTGCAGGAACGGCCATCATTTTTACCGGATCAAAAAAGAGATACCGGCCATTGGTAGCTGCTGCAGTATCAATTGTGCCTTCCGGAACAAAGACCTGTATCTTCACATTTTTATAGCTGCTTGGGAAATAACGAACATAATACCCTCCGGCCTGCTTATACCATTGATCCCTTTTATAATCAGGACGATGAATAACAGATAGTTCTCTTTGCACTGCTATTTTTTCAAAAGCTTCATAAGAGCTTGTACCTAATTCAAACAACTGCTTCACATTTCCATATCCTGCTATACCTCTTGATTCGGGAATTGCTGAAGCTATAGTTCTTACAACAGCCATGGCACCTCCTTTAAGTTCGAATATCTGTTGCGGAGACAGTAATTCATTTGCTGTTGATCTTACAGGAAAAGATAATTGGTTGTAATTCGACCCACTTACAACCGACCATAGCAATAATTGAATGTTCTTTTGTTCAAGATGACTTTTTCTTTGTGAATTACGAAGGATAGTTTCAATGATATCTTTCCTGTATCCATTCAATGGAGCCTGCAAATAAGCATCTCTTTGCGACGGATCCGGAGTTCCTGGTTGCAGACAATAGCTTTTATAATCGGTTTCATAAAAGCCATCAGCTAAAACAATCTGCCCCTCATTTGTTTGCGGAAGCTCAAGTAAAGAAACCGGTTTCTTATCGAGTATAAAATCGTCTGGATTAATGGTTGCTTTTTCATTTGCTTTTTGCAATCCTGAAATTTGTTGTGCATCATCTTTTGAATGATTCATTGAATTTCGTGAAGAGGGAGCACAGGCTGCAAGCAATATAAGAGAGATAGATAATGTAAGTATAGATCTGGTCATAGGGTGTAGTTTAGAAGTGAATTGCTATTACAAAATCTAAAAAAAGGATGGCAAATGAAAGCTTATAGGGTGAAAAGTATTGTTAAGGTTATAACGATATATTGATAATTATGGTATGAAATAGAAAGTCAAAAGTTAAAAGTCAAAAGTTAAAAAATGGGTGGCAATGTTGTATTGATTCTTAAGGCTTTAATGTATTTTAATGGTTCTGATAATCATTACATTTGTAACCTAACCGCTTCAACCAATACTAACTATGCCATTTACTTTAGCCATTTCAAAAAACAGGACGCCTTTGCGTTCTAACCCATGGATATGGGTTTGCCTTGCAGTTTTTTTTACAGTTTGGATAAATTCGTTCATTGGAACACCAGATTACAACAACTGGTTTCTGGAGAATACTCTCACTTTCATCTTCATATCATTCCTGATACTTTCTTACCGAAAATATCAGTTCAGCGATTTGAGCTATTTATTGATTGCTGTTTATCTCTGTCTGCATGTGTATGGTTCGAAATATACTTATGCAGAGAACCCATTTGGGTACTGGTTAAAAGATCAGCTACATACATCCAGAAATCATTACGACAGAATTGTCCATTTCAGCTTGGGATTCCTTCTGGCTTATCCCATGCGTGAATTATTCCTTAGCTGGTTGAAATATCCGAAACTGGTTGCCTGGATTTTGCCAATCGAAATCACACTTTCAATAAGTGCCTTCTACGAATTAATAGAATGGGCTGTTGCAGATATCTTCTTCCCTGCCCAAGGTGATGCCTATCTTGGCACACAGGGAGATATTTGGGATGCGCAAAAAGATATATTCCTGGCTTTTGCGGGAGCCATTATTGCGACTACGATAGTTTCGGTTGTGAAAAAGCTTTTTAAAGTATATGAGTTAGAGGAGTCTTCAAGTCCGAAAGTCCGCGGCGTCTGATTGTTTTAGATACTGAATGTCAAGTCCGTGGCAAAATGTTTGTTAGTGCAAGAGTCTGAAGAGTCCGGAAGGAAATACAAGTCTGGATATATTGTCGATAGTCAGGAGTCGGGAGTTGTGAAGTAAATCAGGATTAGCCTTAAATAAATAAAGGAGCGAAATGAATTATTTCAATTCTTCGCTCCTATTAACTAAGACTCTACTTCCCTACTACCTAACTACCTAACTTCCCTACTTGTATTTGTATTTCTTCCAGACTTTCGGACTTTCGGACTTTCCGACCACCTACTACATACTACTTATTCTTTAGTAATTTTTACATTTCCTATATACAGATTAATATTATCTGCATCATTAGTTGTATTATTCCAAAAGAGTCCGTTGAAACGAGTTGATTCAGGTAATCCGCACACAATACATTTCCCGCCATAAGCCAATTTAAAATCTTTTGAAACTGCCACTTGTTTCTCGTTTACGAAAACAGATACTACCGATTTATTAACCCTAACTCCCACATGAATTCGATTTCTCTTGCTACTAAATTCTTTCAATGAATATTCATATTTAATCCCTTCGGAATAGTTTTGTTTATTGGCCGAAGGTTCAGCATTTATCTCAGCATTCAGGTAGCCCCCAAAATTTGGAGTGCCTAATTCATTTTCGTTACCTGCCACCAACTTCAAAGTAAGCTTAGCTCCATTAGCATACCCTCCTTCTCTTCCATCGCTTAGTGTTTTTCCTGTTACAAGGGTAATGGTTACTGAACCCCCATAGCGAGGAGTGAAATTCGGGGATGTAGCCACATCAAACTCTAGCAGGAAGTTTTCGGGAAGAGGATTCTTTAAAATTGTAGAAGATACCGGTGTACCATATCCTAATTGTAGCCATTTACCAGGCTCACTCTTCAGCGTAGTTACAACTGCATACGTCCCGAATTTTTTGAAAAACCAATTTTTAGGTTCTCCTCCTTCTGGATTGGCCGAGAAATCATCCATGAAATGAACATTGGGAGGATAGTTATCCTTTGATACTGAATAGCTGGCAGCCAGTCTTGCTTTGTAACTGTTTAAACGCGCAATCAGCTGCTCTTCATTGGCAGGTTTGTAAGGTATCCCCTTTACTTTTTCAGGATTGAAAAAGTAATTATAGATGTATTCATAATTCAAATTCTGCGTAACAGCTGTATACATCTCGTATAATTGATTTCCGTTTTCCTTTGTTTGATAAGGGAATGTGAAAGCAATCCATTGAGGTTTGTCAGACTTGCATTTCTCTTTTGTGGCAGCATCTATTTTAAAAACCGGGTAATACTGTTTTCGGCTACGCTCTATACTAGTTATTTCAAAGGGATCTGTGTCGCCATAAAAGGTAGTATTATAGGTTGGTTGCATATGACGCAGTATCGCAGGTTTATCAAGATTATCCTTATACTTTTCCTTCAGCTTAAACACATAAGCATGGAATTTTTCGTACTCTTTCTTTACATAATCAGCCACTTCCTCGCGGCTCTTCTTGTCACGCTCATTATTTCCAGGCCAGGGAGCAGTTCTTCTTGTAATTTCTTTTGCTAATAGCCCATTAAATGCTTTATCGGATTCGTCCAAAAATTCACCTATAGTTACTTCCTTGAAAGGGAGTTTATTATCTGGAGCCAAGAAAACGTTTTGAGCTTCATTGATACGTGTGATAAACTTATATACGTTGGGGTGAATTCGAGGATCAGGTGCTCCTTTGCCATCAGGGTATTTTTCTGACCAATAGTAGCCATCTACTGGCCAGGTGAAATAATATTGTGAAGGACTATTGAGGAAATAGATTGCATACGAATTTGGTATATCATTTATCACTACGGGGAATCTCGTGTATTCTTCCGCAATTGGTAAGAAATTCCCTTTTTTGTCAAGTTCATCATATCCAACGTTCCAAACCCTGAAATCAATCCAATATGAATGTGGTTTAAAAGCTTCATTTACTGATGTTGGGGAAGAATTCAAGCGGAACTTAAATTCTCCCAAACCCGCAACAGGAAAGTATGACTTCATCATACAATTAGTGAGAAACACCATTGCATCACGTTGCTTTGCTGTAATAACTCCTGATTTTGAGACAATATCCTTACTTGGTTCGTTGCTGAGCTTGTTGTACCAGCCAATGATACTGTCTTCAATCCTTTGCTCCTTGGTGAGTTGAGCAAATACAGAGCTAGCGATAGCCAGTAATAGTACTAGAAAAGCAAATTTCTTCATGATGAATATTTAAAAACCTATCCAAATTTATTTATAATGCAATTATGGTCTGTATGATAGGTAGACTACTCAAATATCAGCAATTAGGAGATGAAGTAATATCCCTAAAAAAAGGGATGCTTTTAGAGAGAAGTGGTAAGTTGTACGTTTTACGTTGTATGTTATAAGTTTTGAGTTTGGGCTTTGGAAAACCAAACTGTATATAATTAATCATACTTTCACCGTCACACCCGTGAAAGCAGGGCTCACAAGGAAGTGTATCATTTTGATATTGAATAAACGTTCAGTGGCCCCCACCCGACCTCTCAGCCGCGGCGGAGGAGAGGTTGGGTGGGGGCCACAAAAGTTAAGGTATATTATAAAAGGAGACCCCTGCCTTCGCAGGTGTGACGGTAAAAGAAAGATTAATGGTAACGAATTCGAAAAATTAAAAAAATATTTTCCCGCCTTCCGGTTAACTCGATCGTCTACGAATAAAGCAAATGAGGCCTACTATCCAACCAAGTATGATAAGTGAAGGTAGAACTGCCAAGCGAAAAATATTATACATGAAAGTATATCCGACCCTTTCTATAAATACAGGGTTAGTCGGATGTTTTTTAAAATAATTGATCTCATACTTAATAGCATCTACATAATCTGGGTCAACAAAGCTGGCTCTACGTAATATTGTATCTTCAAAATTATCAAACTGATGAGGGAAGGATTCAGCAATGTAATGTTCCTTCAATGGCTTGTAATAGATAAAGCCTGTAAACATATCCTTATACTTAATCTTATTGGTGTATAAAAAATGACCGTCAAAAATATCTTCTCCAAAGGGACTGCCCTCAAAATCAAATCCAATGGCTGAATCCTTGGTGAATTCCATTGCCCTATCCCACTTACCATTTTGAATCGGAACATAAATGAAGGCGTATTTCATTGAAACTGTATGAATCATAACATTGGCTACTCTACCAGGAAATGCTTCATGAAGAAAAGCGGCAGTACCTCTATATTCCTCAGTAAAAGAATTATGCAATGAGCCTTTATAAGCATAGGCATGTCTCGTATTCATAATTACAAGTGCTTTATGTCTACGTTCATTTGAGATTTTCTTAAAAAATGGAGTGATGATATGTGCTGCCATGAGGCTATCTCTATCTTTATTGGTATACGCCCTTCTATAGCCTTCTGCCGACATAGTTCTCCAATCAACAGCCAGATCAGTAAAATACCAATTCAACTGTTGGGTATCGGGCAGATTATTATTTATATGATTGAAAGCCTTAAAAAGATCGAACAAATTTGTATTCGACCACATTGGCCAAACACCATTACTGTTTCGCTGTAAGTTGGCAATAGCCACATTCAGACTGTCTTCATTTGCAAAATGTGTATGCATTATAGTATTTACTGTATCCTGAAAACTTACAGATCCGCATTCTGTAAAAAGGTTTCCAACTTCATCTTTAAAGCGTGAATCGGCAATCAGCCTAGTGATGAATTCATACTGTGTACATTCAGGATGTATCCGTTCAGACAAAACAACGATATCATATTTTTTATAGAGGTCAAATATATATTCAACAGGATCTTTACCCTTTTCCCTGGCATAAGACGTATATACCTGAACCTCCTTAGTATTTGGATAGGTTGGAAAACTGTCAAATCTCTCCTGCTCCCCTTTTTCAAATAGCGGGAATTCAAGCATGAATAAACTAATAATCATTACTAAACTAAAGAGGCCAAATGTGATTTTTAAAGACTTATACTTTAAAGAATTTTGTGCTAGTCTTGTACCAGATCCCCAGTCCCAGAAAGGTCTCCTGAATATAATCATACCAACAAAGGATAGTAACAGCACAAGCAATTGGAAAAAAATTGCAATAACAAATGATTGTTTCGAAAATGTTGCAGGAATCAAATAAGATGGGATGTAAATTCCGACAAAAGCCTTCCAAAAGAGCTCCCTAAATACAATATTCAATACTGAAGGGGCTGTACCATAATATCTGATCAAATACAATCCAACCAAATTCCTTCCAAACGTTCTGCCGTTTAATAGCATATCGAACGTCGCATAATAAATTGCGAATACCCAGATGAAAATCAGCCCATGATCGATATAAACAAACTGCCTTAACATACAGGATACCAGGATATACAGGCCTGTAATTGAAACAAGATCTATGAAGGAGGCGGCCATTCTTGGCCAGAAAAATCGTTTGGGTTTACCAGGAAGGGGTTCCATAGTAAATAGGTTTAATGATTATCCTATAGCGCATTGACCCTACTACCAAGTTAGCTACAACATAAAGATATCAGTAACCATATATCAAAAATTTGACATGACTTTAATCAGTATACTCCTTACTGGTAGCTAGATAGAAGAAACAGAGGATGGAAGAGAAACTTGAGGCATTCAGGATGAAAAGGAATATGACACAATAACAACTCAAAATTATTTTACTAATACGAATATTTTCGTAGATTTGATAAAACAAGACTACCCATGTTGCTTATCAGTGAAATGTAATAGTTTCATAATTCAAACCATTCCAATGAAATATATTAGTTTTTTCCTGTTGATCTTTATTGGTTTTAAATCAATAGCACAGACTAAAACAATGCTTTTAGGAAGTTTCCCTTCATTTCGAAATAACAGTTTTCGGATTGTAGCTAATCAGAATTCGTTAAATGATTATCAGGGAACTATACTTGCATCCGGGAAGGTATCGGACAAAGGCTTGATCTCAGTGCCAATTCCGGTAAAATTTGAACAGGCAGTTATCCTATTCATAGATCGAATATTCCTCAAACTATGGATCATCCCAGGTACTTCTTTGAATATTAATGAAGAGGTTTCCAATGGCTATTCATTTAGTGGAGTGGCAGCCAACCATAACCGCTTTTTACTTCAAGCAGGAATAATGATGTCGTATACTGTACCGACTGTAATACCCTCTATCGATTTTCAGCCAGTAATGCAAAAAGCCTACCTCGACAGTATCGAACGAACAAGAAATCTATTATTCAAGGAAATTTTTGCTTCAAATGCTGCAGGTGCTGTATTCGAAAGCTATTGTAAAGCCGAAATAAATTCATTCACCTGCTATAATATGAATCAGTATCCAATGCTTTACATCTTTGCAAAAAAAACTTTAAAGCAAAAGGACATTCCTTCCTCTTACTATAATTTCTGGGATCACTTCAAACTGGCGGATGATAGTTGTCAAAGCGATTCTTATAATAATGCAGTTAGGGATTTTATTGGTTATAAGGTAAGCGAGAAATTAGGATTTGATATTTCAGATATGGAGAAGTATCAAAATGAGAATTTCCGATTAATGGATTCCCTTCTAAAAGATCATCCCTTTACTCTTGAAAAACAAAAAACAGAGGCCTTGCTATTCAGCATACGCTATCTTGATCAACCTGATTTGGTAAACAAAGAGATTGATCTGTTTAAGAAAAGATTTCCAAAATCAAAAGCACTACATATAATTGAAGGAGAATGGTCTAAAAAAAATGCAGTGCAGTCAACAAAGCCTAGCTTCCAGTTAAAAGATAAAAATGGAAATTGGGTAAATATCCAACAGTTTAAAGGTAAGGTTGTCTATATAGATTTTTGGGGCAGTTGGTGCAAACCCTGCATGGAACAGATGTCGCATTCCACAAAACTTCAGGAGCAATTCAAAGGCAAGGATATTGTTTTCCTATTTATAGATTTTTATGATACTAAAGAAAAATGGTTATCGACTATTTCAAATCGTAAACTTGGTGGTATTCATGTAAAAGCAGAGAAAAAAGATGAAACTTACTTCAATAGTGTATTTGGGATTGGACAAGGATTTCCGAGATATGCATTGATAAATAAAGAGGGAGTTTTAGTTACAACATCGGCTCCTCATCCGAATAATGATAAGATCGGTGAGTTTCTTTTGGGGTTCCTTAATTAGAGCTGGGATAACCGGGAAGATGCTGTGTATAACCGGGAAGGCGGGAAGTCTTGTTCATCTAATATTTCATAACAGATTGCTATTAATCAGACTCTCACCGTCACCCCTGCGAAGGCAGGGGTGACGGTGAGAGTTTGATTAATAGCAGGCAGTACGAGAACTTAAACCAAAACCCCTTCCCACCTTCCCGGTTATCACCCCGCGTCTCCCCGTCCCTGCGGTAAAAAACCTGAAACAAATAAAATATAATTTATCTTCAGTAAATCACTGATCATAAAAATTCATATCATGTTCCTGTTCCGCTATATTGCTTCATTCCTATTGATTTCATTTTCTATCATATCTGTTGCACAAAGAATTGATATACCTCAACAGATTGACAAAAAAGAATTCAATCCTGCCACCCTCTTATGGTACAATAAACCCGCACAGAAATGGGAGGAAGCACTACCTGTAGGTAATGGAAATCTCGGTGGCATGGTATTCGGGAACTATAAGGAAGAAAGAATTCAACTCAATGAAGATACCTATTGGTCTGGCGGACCCTATTCAACAGTAGTTAATGATGGATATAAAGTATTACCAGAAATTCAACGCTTAGTTTTTGAAGGAAAATATCTGGATGCACATAACATCTTTGGAAGAAAGCTGATGGGTTATCCGGTGGAACAACAGAAATATCAAAGCTTAGCGAATCTTCACTTGTTCTTCAAAGGACAAGATTCAGTAACAGCCTATAAAAGATGGCTGGATCTGGAAGAAGGTATATCATCTGTTAGCTATAATAGTAAAGGAATCGAATACAGAAGGGATGTATTCGCTTCCGCTCCAGATGAAGTAATTGTGATACGACTTACTGCCAGCAAACCAGGAAGTATTTCTTTCAAAACAAATCTCAGAGGAGTCAGGAACCAGGCTCATTCCAATTATGCTACGGATTATTTCCAAATGGATACTTATGGAAAAGATGGATTGATACTCACGGGCAAGTCGGCCGATTATATGGGAGTAGAAGGAAAATTACGTTATGAAGCAAGAGTAAAAGCATATCCTGATGGTGGCACTATGAGAACAGAAGGCGTGGATCTCTTCATAGATAATGCCGATGCAGTAACTCTGGTATTTACTGCCGCCACTAATTTCATCAACTATAAAGATGTAAGTGGGAATCAACATCAAAAAGTAGAAACCCGTTTGCAGAATATCAATGCTCTTTCTTATCAAATGCTGTATGAAAGGGCCAAATCGGATTATAAGAAACTATTTGATCGTTCTTCACTGGTTCTGCAATCAACAAGTAATTCCTATTTACCCACTAATGAAAGGATGCAGAAAATACAAACAGCAGCCGATCCTTCACTGGCAGCATTAAGCTATAGTTTTGGCAGATATATAATGATTGCTTCTTCAAGAAAAGGAACCCAGCCAGCCAATCTGCAAGGAATATGGAATGATGATATGAATCCTTCATGGGATTCAAAATACACAACCAATATCAATACGGAGATGAACTATTGGCCCGTTGAAAGCGGAAACCTTTCCGAATGTGCCGATATTGGCCCGTTGAAAGCGGAAACCTTTCCGAATGTGCCGAGCCTTTGATACAAATGGTTAAGGAATTACAAGATCAGGGAACTCAGGTAGCTAAAGAACACTATGGCGCCAAAGGCTGGGTCTTTCATCAAAATACCGATCTGTGGCGAGTAGCCGCTCCAATGGATGGTCCAACCTGGGGAACATTTACTGTTGGTGGAGCATGGCTTTGCACGCATTTATGGGAACACTATCAATACACGATGGATAAAGCATATTTGAAAGAAGCATATCCCATAATTGAAGGATCAGTTCAATTCTTTATGGACTTTTTAGTTCCCCATCCCAATGGAAAATGGTTGGTTACAAATCCTTCTACTTCTCCAGAGAACTTTCCTGATGGAGGCGGCAATAAACCTTATTTTGATGAAATAACCGCAAGCTTTCGTGAAGGAACTACAATTTGTGCCGGCTCTTCAATTGATATGCAAATACTATATGACCTGTTCGGCTATTACATAAAAGCTTCGACGGCATTAGGTATTAAGAATGATTTTACAGAGAAAGTAAGTATTGCCCGTGAAAAATTGGTGCCACCACAGATTGGTTCAGATGGTTCTTTACAGGAATGGGCCGATGATTGGAAATCGCTCGAAAAAAATCATCGACATTTCTCACATCTCTATGGTCTGTATCCTGGTAAAGTATTGTATGATAAGAGAACTCCTGAATTGATTGAAGCCTATAAAAAAGTATTGAATGAAAGAGGTGAT
>JBGAQE010000089.1:0-16984 GCA_044220885.1 Chitinophagaceae bacterium | reverse complement strand
CGGTGGAGAAGGTCTTTTTCGCCACCTCCGTGTCCAGGTAAGTATGGATTCAAAACGCTTCCACAAGCCGTCTCACAGCCGTATCATTTCTTACGGAGGCTTCCGTAGAAAAGAAGAAGGAAGTATTTGTGTGGCTGTGGAATATGATTGATGGGGATGGGTGTAGACATTTATGGAATCAAGGGAATTTTAATTTAAAATGTGGAAATGTGTAAATGTGGAGATGTGGAAATGAAAGCCGGTGAAATAAAGACTAAACAGGTTCATCTCTCTAAATAGTGACTTTAATATTTTGACTGCATTTGGCTGTTCAATTTTCACATCTCCACATTTACACATTTCCTAATTAGTATTCGGCTGTTTAATTTTCAAATCATCAAATTTTCAAATTCTCAATTACCTCCTCCCACTCATCTCTTCACCAACAACCTCAACACTCAATATACAACCAAACAATTGTCACCATTAAGCCGAAAGCGCCATACCATTCCATGTATTTAGGGGCGCCCATAGCAATGCCTTGATCAATTTGGTCGAAATCGAGAATGAGATTGAGAGCGGCAATGGCAACTACAATTAATGAGAAGATGATGCCGAATGTTGTGTTTTCGTGAATGAAGGGAATACTTATATGAAAAGCATACCGCAACACTATGGCGATAAAATAGAATAATGCATTCCGCCGTTGCGGTGAATACTACCGCTTTGAATTTTTCTGTGGCTTTTATGATTCCGAAACGATATAAAAGAAACATCTTTATAACTGTTCCGAATGTAATTACCACACGCTCGCATTATTGTGAGCCGTTTCGGCAAAGGCGCTGAAATAAACTGATATCTCCCAAGAAAAACACCTATTATTGCATAAACCGGTGTCTATATGGGCACCGGTGGGTTGAAGGCAAGTACTATGGCAATTATGAATCCGATAATAGCAGCACCAATCATCCATCCGAATATGGATGGAATTGTGGCAGCATATTGCCATGTAAGAGCAGCAGCTATCAATGTCCATCAGGAAACTCATCTTATTAAGTGTCCCTTTTTCAGTCATTGTTTCGGTATTATCTACCGACAAACTTTTACTGAAAAACTTCTCACTTAATGCCGGATTACCGGATTGAAAATTCAAAGCCATATTAGGTAGTTTAGGGATGTTGAAAGTTAAGATACAAACAATTATTGGGAGCTCATAGTGGATTTGACCTGGGTGTTGGAATTGACCAATCCTATCAATACTTCTTTTACAGCAGTAAACTGTGTCCAGGGAATAAAGTGATTCTCTTCAGGGAATAATATCACTTTTATGCTTCTTGCATTAGTCAGCATCTTCTTATCATACTCAACATTGCTTACAGGTACTAATACATCCTTATTACCATGAAGTATGTACACATCGCAATTGATTTTGGCAAAATCTGCCTGCAATCCCACCAGATCTTTTTTAAGATACCACAGCTCTTCATTGCTGGGTCTCATGGCACCTGGGACCAGGAAGTTCAAAGGTGTCTTGTAAAGCCATGGTCTCCATTTCTCGGGTTTTTCAGCTTTGGGATCGTTCGAACCTGCTAATTGTACCATGCCTGAAAAGAAACCGGGATTATCTGCCACCAGCTTTACCGCCATTGGCCCACCAAGTGAATGACCAACTATATAAACGGGTTTCTTATTGTCGAGCATATAGAATATCGGGCTTATTAGTTCCGACTGACGTTGCAGGTTAACCGTATCGCCAAAATCACTATATCCGAATCCAAGCCGGTCTATTTAAATAAGTCTGAATTGCTGAAGTAATCGACTATCCTTCAACAACCCGCAAATGCATCCTGGAAGCAATTGGAGTGCCATGAATGAAGTAGATCGTAGGAATGTCATTGTCTGTTTTTTGCATAATGAATATGTCTTCCATCAATAGTCTTAGTATCGGTAGTGAGTGCCACTCCCTTCTCAGCAAAACCAGTCTTCATCTTTGAATCTGCTTTCCTGAATGTCATACAACTCAAAAAATATTATCCAGGCGATGAGGAAGAGGAGGAGGAGTTTGAGGGAGCGCATGGGGGTTGTGTAGATTCAAATAGATTGTATAGAAATAAACGTGAAAATATGGAATGTGAAAATTGAACAGCCAAATACATCTAAAATAGTAAAGATCAAGAATAACTAGTGTTTAGAATTTACCTATTTAATCTTGAATTCAACGTAGTTTCATTTTCATTTCCATATTTTTCACATTCTAATTTGTATCAGGCTTCTTCGGCTCAATCGCTCTATTCCCGCCCTTGCTGCGGCCTTGGTCCTTGATTTTGTTGTGGGCCTTGAGAAAATTATAATCCAGGCTTTTGTTGTTGAGGTCCCTAGACCCTGAGGTCTTTGTTGTGGCCCACCAGGCTTTGGTCCCGGTGATTAGGTTTTGGACCTTGGGTCTTGGACCTTGCTGTTGTTGTTAGTCCTTGTGGTCGTGGACCCGCTGCCCCTGGACCTGTGGCCTGGTTCAGGTGAGGTCTTCGGCCCGCCTTGATTGCTGCCAGACGTTTATCTGCTTTTTCCAGCATCTTCAATGTTATCTGGACCAACTACATCTACAAACTCCGTTCAATTTCTTTCGGCTTCATGGTGTAGAAGCATCCATCGCTTCGAGTTCGTCAGGAATTACACCCTGAGCATTCAGTTGTTTTATCTTTTTAACCCTTTCAATGGTTACAGGGTATTGCTTGTTACTATCTGCTAAAGTATACCACATCAGGTTTTTGAAAATGTCTTTCTTAATAAGGAAAGCATTTTTGCTACTTTCAATACATCGCATTTTCAGAAATGTTGCAAAAATGAGATAAGTATCGAGTCGTAGTTCAGGCAGCACTTCAAACGGCCGCACTGACCACTTAACTTAGATTGATTGATAGATAAGTTCTGGTAACGCGCGCGTGTATGTTTACAGATTTGAAATCGCAGCCAGTTGTTGCAAGCATAATTCACGACCACAACTTCCTATACCGCCAACTTTAGCTGCTTCCTGTCGGGCACCGTTCTTATGCATCTCCACTTTTACTTTGAATTCGCGGGCGTATACTTTGATGAGCTCTCGGAAATCGACCAATCGGCTATATAATAGAAGGTGCGCCTACCGGCCTGCATTTCTACTTCGCTGATCTTCATGCCAAGGTTCAATTGTTACGGATAGCGGGATCGGATTACAGCTTCTGCCTCTCTGGCTTTCTGCTGTTCCATCTGTTCAATATCGCGGTCGGTGGCTCTGCGTAAGACTTTCTTTATTTCAGGATCAGTTTCGGGAGTGCCGCTTTTTCAATGATGCGAACGATTTTTTACTCCAGTTATGGAAACAACGCCTACATCAAATCCTGCAACCCCTTCAACGGTCACCATATCGCCTTTCTCAAAAAGATTCGTGGTATTGTTACGGAAGAAATCTTTGCGGCTGCCATTGTTGAAACTTACTTCCATTACCCGGCAGCCGCTGTCAACATCTGCAATGGGCATATTCGCTAACCAGTCGTAAGCATTCATACGGTTACAACTGCCGCTACTACAGCCGCCATTGTTCTTGCATCCCTAACACTTTTCCTCCCGCTGTGCCACATGAACTACAGCCCATTATTAGTAAGGGTTTTAAAATGAATAATTATTACAGGGGAAAAGGGGAAATCTAATCTGAAATGCTGCTGCAACAGCTCTTATAGTACACACTCGCGCTCAGGTAGCAAACGTTATCAAGGAAAATATAATTGATAAAGAATCAATTAGTTTATTATTAGCTCCAAAGAATCGATGTACGTAACGGCAGCAACAGAATCACTTTTCTACAACTTCATTTTTCCACATTTTCGCCTAGTTCATCAAAATTAATGATTTATCCGCAATGATGTGGTATAGTTTGATGGTGAGGGGCCTGGAACAGCATTTTGGCGTTGGCATTCCTTTCAATATAATAGGCAGCGCGGTCCAATTCTTCTATAATGGCTTGTTGCTGAGCAATATCGGCAATCTTATTCAGTCGCTGGGCAAAGTCCAGTTCGTTGGCGGCTATCACAAAATCAGTTCCGACAGCATCTGAGCAATCGGAGCGAATCGCCTGTTCCAGCAAATGATTGAAATAACGGAGGAACTGCTTTTGTTTCTCCCTACCCATCTTAGCCGTTTCTTCAACCCATTTCACCTGGGCTACCGGACCCGTCTTTAGGATCGCATTCAACCAATCCCTCAAAACCGATTGCCAGTCTTCTTCTGAATGCTGTAATAATTGAAGGGCTTCATGATAATTCCCATCGCATACTGCTGCTACCTGATGGGCCTGCTCTTCCGACAATTTCGATCTTTCCACCAGTGCTTTGGCAACAGAAAGGTTGTCCAGTGGTAGAAACTTCACCAATTGACAACGGGATAATATAGTAGGTAAAATCTGAGATTCGTTTTCAGCCACCAAAAGGAACAAGGTATTGGGCGGTGGTTCCTCTATTAACTTGAGAAGCTTGTTCCCTTCTTTTTCCAAATATTCTGGCATCCAAAGTATCAGAACCTTATAATCTCCTTCATAACTCTTGAGACTCAATTTGCGGATTATATCATTGCATTCAGCTGCTGTGATATTACCCTGTTTGTTCTCTGCCCCAATAAACTGCAGCCAGTCATATATATTACCATAAGGATATTGCTGCATGAATTCTCGCCACTCAGTGATATAGTCAGTACTCATCGGTTTGTCACCCGCTTTCCTTGGTATCACTGGATAGGAGAAATGGATATCCGGATGAATCATCTGTTGTGCGCGCTGACAAGCCGGACATTTACCACATGAATCGGTGATATTTTTTTTATCTATTACAGTTGTGGGTGCTGTTGCTTCCTTCCTCTCCAAATAAGCACTTGTAGTAGCTTCTTTCATAATTGACTTGGAGGATTTGAGATGGTTGCACAAGTAATGAACTGTGCAAAAACCAATGCTATCGGCAATGCACCGGTTCCTTCTTTTCCTAAAAAAAGCAATGCGCAGGCTCGCTTGTTCTGGTGTACCATTTCAGCTAGCTGAAGCTTTACCGCATCTGCCCAATCACGTCTTTAAACTGCATGGAGCGAAGATAAGAATAACTTTCACCCTACTAGTCTGGCGGTCAGTATGAAAAATTTGAAAATTTGGATATTTGATGATTTGAAAATAAACAGCCAATACAATTAACCGCAGAGACTCTGCGTCTCCGCGTCTCTACGGTGAAATTTTCAAATAAAATAGCCGGTAAATCAGTGAAACGGTAAGTAAAATTATATTAGAATAAGCAACTCAAAAATCTTCGAGAAAAGTCAGTACTTCTAAAATTTCGGAATCTAAACTTATAACCTAAAACTTAATACGTAATACTCCTAAAGAAAAACCGCCCTGGCTGGAGGACGGTTTTCAAATACTACTTGGGAACGAACAACAAACGGTTTTAAGGATTGGACGAACTAAAGGTTGATGGTTTGAAAGTGAAATATTTTTTGGTTGTATTGGTCTTTGCTAAAAGGATTTATGGAATAAGGTTATGATCGCTTGGCTTTTTATGGGGTTGGATGGAATTCAAAGGATGTGGGACGGATGGTTTTTGAAGGGATTAGGATGCGTTGGCTTTTCGCGTATCGGATTTGATGATATAAAGATGGTAAAGGAACAGCAGGCTTCATACTTATTTCGATTAAGGGGTAAAAACCTTCGATAATTGTTCCTGATTCTTCGATAAACGATATGATATAAATCAAAAAACCCACCGCCTTCGCAGTGGGTTTTCATTCAATATCTTGATAATCATTAATTAAGATATTTCGTTATTTCTTCACTCATAGGCTTCACTTTACTAGGGAATACCGCAACCAATTTACCTTTTTCGTCAATAAGGAACTTGGTGAAATTCCATTTGATAGGGTCTTCAACACCCATTTTCTTAGCTTCTGCAGTCAGGTAGGCAAAAAGTGGATGAATGTCTTCTCCTTTTACAGATACTTTCTCTGTCATAGGGAAAGTAACACCATAGTTCTTCTTACAGAATTCGCTGATTTCAGTATTGGAACCAGGTTCTTGTCCACCAAAGTTGTTGGCAGGGAATCCTACAATAACGAGGTTCTTTTTGTATTTGTCTGATAACTGCTGTAATTCTGTGTACTGTGGAGTATAGCCACATTTAGAAGCGGTATTTACAATGAGTATGAACTTCCCTTTGTATTTGGAAAGATCAACTTGTCCTCCTTCGAGTCCTGGAACTTTAAATTCATAAATAGAGCTGGCCATAAATAAGAATGCGGTTAAAGCAGCGATACGTAACATAATAGTATATTTTAAAAGTTGGCAATTACAGATTACTATACAAATATGAGGCTAAAATTGTTTGTATGTACTAAAATAGTACGGCCGGCAGGGGAAGGCAGTTTCCTTTTAAATGTTAATTATTGCTTTTCGAAGCAGCCAATATCGGGTAAACCTACTGCACGTGGGTTTCCGTCAAGGTCAATTGATAGTCCGGAGCCGATACCCTTGTTTTTTGCCGGAGATTCATCCTTCAAGCGGAAGTTATAGAAGCGTCTGGAGTTATTGACACTATCAAATAGTGGGTCCTGGTTGGCAATAATATTAGAACTGGTGATATTGGCAGGATCGTTTTTCACCTTCCAAAGACAGTTCTGGAAATTGGCTGAATAGGTTCCGGTACCTTGTTTACTGCTCACTACTTCATCGTCGGCGGTTCCATTATCGCCCCAGAAAATACAATTGCGGAATGTAGCAGATAGGGGAGCAGTCAATATGGAATTATCCTGCTTTACAAAATCAGTTAATAATAATGCAGGTTCCTTATGTAACAGGAATGAATTGGAATAAGCTGCACTGGTGCAATGATTGAAATCGTAATTGCCTCCATAAGCCAGTACTATATTCTTACCACAATTACTTATAAGGCTGTTCTCAGCTTTTATCGATGAACGCAAGCCAAACAAGCCGGCGTCGTAACAGTTGTCAATGATACATTGCTGCAGGTATACTTTCGGGTTAGCATTTACTGATGGTCTGTCTGAAACAATTCCCTGGTAAGCGTTTTTTATGATAGCGTATGTAAGCTGGTTGTCCTTACTTGTTTCCCTGAAATAGATACCTGGCCATCCTGCAGGGTAATCGCGATAAGGATCATCCAATCGATCACCTTGAAATCTTACACGGGTGCTATCATATTTTTCTCCCGTAATAATTAGTGTTCCATCTACAATGAATGGTGCATCTGCATGCAAGTAAACTTTTGTTCCTTTTTGTATAGTGAGGGTTACATTTTCATCAATCAATAAACCACCAAGAATTACATAGGGCTTTTGGTTATCCCATGTTTCATTGGCATCAATTAAGCGGGATCGGAAGAAGCGGGCGTTTTGTCCCCATGCTTCTAGTTGCACCCATTTATCGGTTCCGTTGTAATTTATTTGAATGCTATCCTGAATTACATACGGCAGATTGGCGGTTGTAGGGTTTATCTTGACGGTTACAAATACATAGAGACTATCGTTTGCTTCCAATTCTAGGTCGGTCATTTCCGTACCAGCAATACCATCCACATTCATTTTGAAATAGGAGGCTGTACCACCAGCCAGTTTAATGCGGCTAAGCTTCAGTTTCTGGTCGTTATCATTATAGATGCGGAAGAAATGAGTGGTAGAGCCGGTGCTGGTGAAAACGGTATCGAAGTGCAGGGTGTCGGAAGAAGTATATAAACGTGCATTAGGACTGGTAATAAAGGATTCCTTTTTGCAGGAAGCGATTAGAAGGAGAAAAAGGGGAAATACCAGCCAGGTTTTGTTCATACAACTAAAAAATTGGAAATGCACTGTAAAGAAAACGTAAATAGGGGGTATAAATTGTTGTTTTTTACAACTACGGATGCCATCCTACCCCCCGGATGCCATCCTGGGTATAGGAGGGCATCCACCCCCCAGGATGCCATCCGTAGTTGTAAAAAACAACCTCACAAAGTATACGCCAGCGACCCAATATGCAAAGCCCCCAACCCCTCCTTCAACAAAACCTGCCCGCAAGCCTCCAGCGTTGCCCCCGTTGTTATCACATCATCTACCAATAAAATATTCTTGTTTAAAATTGCCTCTCTGTCCTTCACCAGAAAGTTCCCCTCCATATTCTGCCAACGCTCCACCCTGCTCTTATGAGTCTGCGTTTCGGTGGATCTTGTTCTCACTACAATATTGTTTAGTACAGGTACCTTTAATATATCTGCTATTCCATTACTTATTACTGTTGCCTGATTGTATCCCCGCTTTTTTTCGCGGGATGGATAGAGTGGTAAAGGAACAATAGCATCAATCACTATTTCCCGGGAAGAATTTTGTAGAGCTAATCCCATCTGCTGCCCCAAAAAAAATCCAATCTCCTTATTGCCTTTATATTTCAACTGATGCAGGAGGGTTTGTAACATGGAGTCTTTTGTGAAAAACAGGTAGCTGAATGCTGTAGTTATAGGTAAACGACCCCAGAATAATTTCTCAACCGGATTATGTGCCTGCTGATGAAAATGAGTTACAGGTAATTCATGTAAACACCGAAGACATAGTAGTTGATGATCATCTATAATATCATTTCCACAACCTGCACAGTGATGCGGATAAAATAAATGACCAATGCTGTTTACTAAATACGAGATCTGTTTTACCATCAAAATAGATATTGGTACAACTCATCTACACGTCCCATCGTCACTACCTCTATATTGAATTTCTGGTTCTGTAATCCTTTCTGATTGTATTTAGATACAATGATTTTTTCGAAGCCTAATTTTTCTGCTTCCGCAATTCTTTGTTCAATGCGGTTTACTGCCCGTATCTCTCCGCTTAATCCGATTTCACCTGCAAAGCAAAGCTGATGTGGCAGTGTAACATCTTCATATGAACTAAGCAAAGCACTTAAAACAGCTAAGTCAATAGATGGATCTTCAATCTTTAATCCTCCTGCTATGTTCAGGAACACATCTTTCATTCCAAAATGGAAGCCACCTCTTTTTTCAAGTACTGCTAATAATAATTGTAACCTCCTTAAGTCAAAACCAGATACGGTTCTTTGAGGAGTTCCATAAACTGATTGTGTAACCAATGCCTGAACTTCTATCAACAAAGGCCTCATTCCTTCAATGGTGGCTGCAATGGCTATTCCACTTAATGATTCTTCTTTTTGAGTGATGAGGATTTCACTCGGATTGGTCACAGCCCGCATTCCCGCTTGTGTCATTTCATAAATACCCAATTCAGAAGTGCTGCCAAAACGATTCTTTAAGGTTCTTAAAATCCTGTATGCATAATGACGGTCCCCTTCGAACTGCAATACAGTATCTACCATATGCTCTAATATCTTCGGACCGGCAATGGTGCCATCTTTAGTGATATGTCCAATAATGATTACTGGTGTATTCGTTTCTTTTGCGAAGCGTTGTAATTCAGCAGCGGATTCTCTTATTTGAGAAACACTTCCTGGAGATGAATCAATAAAAGGGGATTGAAGTGTTTGAGATGGAATCTACAATCACCAGATCGGGTTTCAGTTTTTTTATTTCCTGAAATATGGTTTGGGTAGAGGTTTCAGTGAGCAGATAAAAGTTTTCATTACTCATTTGCAAACGGTCGGCACGCATCTTTATCTGTTGTTCACTTTCTTCACCACTTATATATAAGGTAGTGCTACCGGTAAGCATCAGGCCGTTTTGGAGGAATAGGGTAGATTTACCAATACCTGGTTCTCCTGCTACCAGAATAAGACTGCCTGCAACAATTCCTCCTCCTAATACCCGATTCAATTCCGGATCCGAAGTAAGAATTCTTTCATGCTCATTGGTTGTGATATCATTTAAGGCAATGGTTCTATGACCATGCTTTTCTTCAGAGTACTCTTTCCATCCAGTTTCTTTTTTTGTTGTTCCTTTCTGAATGATTTCTTCTGTAAAAGTATTCCAGTTATTACATGAAGGACATTTTCCAATCCATTTGGCGCTTTCATATCCGCATTGCATACAAAAGAAAGCTGATTTCACTTTACTCATATCATAAAGGTAACATCTAATTAGAATTTGGCGGAAGCGCTACAACTTTTCATGTGTTATTGATTTGTATGAAACAAGAAAAACTTTGGATTGCTACTTTATTGAATAATATCTTTCAATAATTAAATGATGAATTGATTTTTTATAAAAAAGGAAATGTAAAACTTGAAATTGATAAAAAAGAAGTGCGATGAAATGAAAAAAATGAAGAAGAAAATTACAAAGCAGTATAAAAAGTAAAAGGGTCAACATTGCTGCTGACCCTTTACTTACTAACCCATTAAATTCTGCCACTAAATTACAAATTGGCACCACATAACAAAATTATTTTTAGGGGTTGTTGATAATTTTTGACCAGGGTCTATTCCACAAAGGGGCTTATTATGTGGCTTATAAATCATTGATATTTAATAATTTATAAAATTTCTCCGCCTTAACTTTCTGCTAAAATGATAAAATGGCAGGCCTTGTGTGTCATGCTTTTAGTTCAAAAAAAAATCTTTCATGAATTGGCAGAAAAATCCCGGTAAAATGGCTTGAATTATCTTTGGTCAATCATTTGCACAGGTCATTTACCTGAAAATAAAATCAATTTTTATGACCCCTTCAATTATGATTGTATCGATTGTTTTTTTGCTGATCAGCCTCCTGGTTTCCGGGATCCTGAAAAGCAAATTCTCGAGTTATGGCAAGATCCCACTCCAATCAGGACTTAGCGGTAAGGAAATTGCTGAGAAAATGCTGAGAGAGAGCGGTATATATGATGTAAAAGTGACGTCTGTTAACGGCTTTTTGAGCGATCACTATAATCCCCTAACAAAAACCGTTAATCTCAGCCCTGAAGTGTACGAAGGTCGCTCTGTATCCTCAGCAGCGGTTGCAGCTCACGAATGTGGCCATGCGGTGCAACATGCCGATGGTTATCAGTGGCTTATGATGAGAAGCAGGCTTGTTCCTGTGGTTCAGTTCAGCTCAGGCATAGTTCAGTGGGTATTATTGGGAGGCGTACTCCTTATTAATAGGTTTCCTTCTTTATTATTAGGCGGTATTGTGCTTTTTGCTTTTACCACCATATTCTCCCTCATAACTCTGCCCGTAGAGTTTGATGCCAGTAAAAGGGCTTTGGCCTGGTTGAACCGTACAGGAGTTACAACTCCTCAGGAATATCCAAAGGCAAAAGATGCTTTAAAATGGGCAGCAACTACCTATGTAGTTGCCGCTTTAGCTTCAGTAGCCACATTATTGCAATATTTATCAATCTATAATAATAGAAACAGGTAAAAAACACAATTTATTTATTTTAATATATCGAATTAGAGCCTCTCAGTCAGCTGGGGGGCTTTTTTCGTTTGAATTTATCTAATGATGATTCGTTTTAATTGATTCATATTAAGAAATTTCTAATTATCCCCCTTAACATAAAAGAAAGCAGCTAAATGTCTTTACCGCCTGTCATTAGCTTTGGCCGTTAATTTATATTCTCTTATTTTTAACACGATTTTGTAATAAAAACTAACAGACATGAGAAAAATCGTAACACTCGTTATGGGTATGTTGCTTTTGGCTGTTGCCACAACATTCGCCCAGACCAGGGAAGTAACTGGACGTGTTACCGATGCAGCTGGTGCCCCACTACCTGGGATATCAGTTTTGGTTAAGGGTACTAAAACAGGTACTACAACCGATGCGTCAGGTAATTTCACCATCCAGGTTAAAGAAGGCGCAACCCTGATCATCTCCGGCGCCAGCTATGCTGCTCAAGAAATCAAGGCAACTCCAGGCACTGCCATGAAAGTGTCCCTCTCCGAAAAGAAACAAGAATTGACTGAGGTGGTTGTAACCGCTCTCGGTATTCGCCGTGAAAAAAAGGCGCTTGGTTATGCAGTAACTACTGTAGACAAGAAAGCCCTGGAATTACGTCCTGATGGTGACGTGGTTCGTCTGTTAAACGGTAAAGCTCCTGGTGTGGACATTGGTGCTACTTCAGGTATCTCCGGTTCTGGTACTAACATCATCATCCGTGGTGTAAACACCATTTCTGGTAGCTCTCAGCCTTTGTTCATTGTGGATGGTGTTCCTTTCGACGCTTCTACCAATGCACAGGCAAGTTTCGTTTACGGTAATACTACTACCAGCCGTTTCCTGGATCTGGATCCAAACAACATTGAGAACATCAGTGTATTGAAAGGATTGAGTGCAACTACCCTTTATGGTGAATTAGGCCGTAATGGTGTGGTGGTTGTAACTACAAAGAATGGTGCTAACCGCAGAATCAATAAGAAAGCGGAAGTAACCGTTTCTCAATCTTATTTCCAGAATACAGTTTCTAACCTTCCCGACTATCAATATAGTTATGGTGGTGGTTTCGACCAAAGCCTTGGTCTGGCCTTCTTTAGTAACTGGGGTGCTAAATTCACCGATCCAGCTGCTTTAGTAACTCACCCATACGACAGGGCTGCGCTTCGTGGTGCATTACCTGAATATGTTGGAGCTAAATATGAATACAAGCCTTACTATAATTCTGTAAAGAATTTCTTCCGTACAGGTCAAATCAAAACAACATCAGTAAACGTAGCTGCTTCTGGCCAGAACATCAACTTCAACGCCAACTACAGCTATATGGATGATCAGGGTTTCACTCCTGGTAACAATGTTTACAAGAATACCTTTGGTATGGGTGGTACAGCTAAGCTGGCCAACAACTTTACCATCAACGGTACTTTCAACTATGTAAACACAAACTTTAAATCTCCTCCAACTTCTACAAGCTTTGGATCTAACCCATCCACATCTTCAGTTTTTGGTAACCTGATTTATACTCCAATTGCGGTTAACCTTATGGGTAGTCCTGCTGATGGCAATAACTACCTTCCTTGGGAAAACCCAGTTGACCACTCTTCTATCTACTATCGTTCTGGTAATGATATCCAGAATCCAAGATGGACTGTGGCTAATGCCTTCACCGGACAGAACGTTAACCGTATTTTCGGTAACCTCGGTGCCCGTTATGAAGTTATCAAAGGACTTGGTCTTACTTACCGCGTAGGTTATGACATGTACAGTGATTACAACTTCCTTTCTCAAAACAAAGGTGGTACTGTAGGTGGTGAAGATTACACTTTAGGTGTACATCGTACTGTAAATGGATATAACACTATCTGGGACCATACTTTCGCTGCTGATTATCTGAAAGATCTTACCAGTGACTGGAACCTGAACATTAACGCAGGTATCAACTCACAGGAACGTATCTATAGCCAGAACGGTCAGAGAAGTACTCAACAGCTGGTTTATGGTTTGTTCGACCATGATAACTTTATCACACACCAGAACACAAGTGAAGGTGGTGGCGGTCTCGATTTCAAATCTAAGACTCAGTCAATCGGTGTTTTCGCTCAGGGAACATTCGGTTTCAAGGAATACTTATACATGACAGTAGGTGGACGTAACAGCTGGACTTCAAACCTGGAGAAAGCTAACCGTTCTATCTTCTATCCAAGTGCAAGTGTGGCCTTCGTACCAACAACCGCATTTGAAGGTTTACAGAACAGCAAATTGGTTAACTACCTGAAATTGCGTGCTGGTTATGCAACCAGTGCGAACTTCGGTTCTCCTTATAATACAAGGAACGTACTCAATATCTCAACAAACGTATTTGTTGACCGTGTTGGTACTGTTATCAATTCAAATACTATCAGCGACCGTTTGGCTAATCCAAACTTACAACCTGAGTTGTTGAAAGAATTTGAAGTAGGTGTTGAAGGTAAATTCATCAACAACCGCCTGAACCTCGATATCACTTATTACAATCGTGTATCTAAGGATCAGATCCTTGATCGCGACCTCGATCCATCAACAGGTTTCTCTGTAACTTCTATCAACGCTGGTTCTGTAAGGAACTCTGGTATTGAGTTGGCATTGGGATACACTGTGATCCGTAATAAGGATTGGAACTGGCAGTTGGATGGTAACTTCACCCGCAACCGTAACCTCGTATTTGATCTTCCTACAGATATCAAACAAATCGGTATCGCTGGTTTCTCTAATGAAGGTCTTTTCGTTATTGAAGGTCAACCTCTTGGTGTAATCCAGGGTACTTCTACACAGAAGGATCCAAAAACTGGTCAGCGTATAGTTAACAGTAATGGTGACTATATCTCCAGCAATGGAATCAGCATCATCGGCGATCCAAACCCAGATTATAAAATGACTGGTATCTCTACACTTAGCTGGAAGCAGTTCTCTTTCCGTTTCCAGGTTGACTTTACAAAAGGTGGAGACATGTTAGCTTATACTCCAGGTACATTGATTGGTCGTGGTTTGACTAAGGATACTGAATTCGACCGTTATCTTCCTTTGATCCTTCCAGGTGTTAAGGAAGACGGAACTCCGAACGATATCCAAATCAGTGCGAGCCAGGCTTATTTCAATGACTATAGCGGTTTCTTCGGAATGGCTGACCTGATCACTTATGATGCAACTGTAGTTCGTCTGCGTGAGGCTTCATTGTCTTACAATTTGCCAGCAACATTGTTAGCAAAAACTCCATTCGGATCAGCATCATTCACTATCTCTGGTCAGAACCTTTGGTACAATGCTCCTTACTTCCCTAAACATGTAAACTTCGACCCAGAAGTAAACAGCTTAGGTGTAAGCAATGGACGTGGATATGAAACACTCGCTGGTCCTACTTCACGCAGGATTGGTGCCAGCATCCGTATCACTTTCTAATCATTGAACTGCTAAAAAAAACAGATATGAAATTGAATAAAATAATAATCGGTTTGCTGGCAGTGGCAATAATGGGGTCTTGTAGCAAGATTGCTGACAAATTTGACAGCAACCTTACTAACCCTAATACGCCCGATCCCAGCTCGGCTAACTCTGATCTATACCTGAATGTGGTACAGTTGAGTTTCGCCGGACTTTTTAATGGTGCTTCCGATATCGGAATGCAGGTTACACGCCAAATCGTAATGTACGGTCCAACATACCAGAATGCATACACACCAACAAGCTTCGACGGTTTATGGGATAACGCATATACTTCAGTTTTGAAACATGCGAATGCCCTTATTCCAATCGCTGATGCTCAAAAGAAGTATGTGGTTGTAGGTATGACCAAGATTATCAAGGCTTATACCATGATGACTATGGTTGACATGTTCGGTAATATCCCTTATAGCGAAGCAAATCTTGGATCTGATAATACCAATCCTGGTATTGAAGCAGGTAAAGATGTTTACGCAAAAGCAATTACGCTTCTTGATGAAGCTATTGCTGACCTTGCAAAAACACCCTCTTCTTATCCTGGTATCTTCGATCTTTTCTATGCTGCTTCAAATGCAACTGGTGCCAAGAAATGGGTGACATTAGCTAAAACTCTTAAGTTAAGAGCTTATGTTGCTACCCGTTTAGTGGATGCAGCTGCTAAAACAAAGATTGATGCTTTGTTGACAGAGAATGACCTGATCGATACTCCTGCTGAGGATTTCGAATTCAAGTATTCTACAAAACAAACAAACCCAAATAGCCGTCACCCACGCTATAATGGCAACTATTCTTCAACAGGTAGTTCTGGTGATTATATGGGTACTTATTTCATGTGGACAATGGTTCGTGAAAAAGCATCTTTCAGTAACAATGCAGCGAACGACAAGAGCGATCCCCGTACCCGTTATTATTTCTATCGTCAGCGTATAGGATATGGTGATGTGAATGAAGCTTCTTCTTCCTGCTCAGTTGCTCCTCCTCCAGCTCACTATCCTCCAGGTATGCCTTTCTGTTTGATAACATCAGGTTTCTGGGGTCGTGACCATGGTGATAACACCGGTATTCCACCAGATGGCAGCTTCCGTACTACTGTAGGTATCTATCCTTGCGGTGGTGATTTCGATGCTAACCAAGGTGCAAGTGTTGGTTTGAATCGTGGTGGTCAGGGCGCTGGTATCCAGCCTATCTGGCAAACTGCTTTCACCGAGTTCATCAAAGCTGAAGCAAACCTTACTTTAGCCACTGCAGGTAATGCACGTACTTCTTTACAGAATGCGGTTACAGCCTCTTTTGCAAAAGTTATCGGTTTCCCTGCTACAATCGGTGTTACAGCAAATCCAACATATGTTCCTAGTTCTGCACGTCAAACTCAATACATCACTGATTTGCTGACTGCATATGATGCAGCCACTACTACAGATGCGAAAATGACAATTATCGGAAAGGAATATTACATCGCACTTTGGGGTAATGGTGTTGATGCTTATAACCTGTATCGCAGAACTGGTAAACCTTCAAATATGCAATTACCAATTGTATCTGCACCTGGTCCTTTCACCAGCTCTATGTACTATCCTTCTGTATACGTAAACCGTAACCAGAATGCAGCACAGAAAAGCGGTGTGGATGTTCACGTTTTCTGGGATACCAATCCTCCAGGTTTTAATAAATAATAAACTATTGAACTATGCGTAAAATATTAATAACATTATTACTTGTTTCAGCCGTTGGGGTTCTTTTGTATTCCTGCGAAAAGAAATCTGACGTGTCTGACTTCAGTAATGTAGGTGTTGGCGCTTATGTTACATTGGTGAAGAATGGTAACCTGATCTTAGATTATGGTAACCTCGCCACAACAGCAGCCGACATCACCGTAAAACAATACGGTTCTGATATCGATAAAATCAAGGTATATGCTACCGAAGGGTTGGCTAACCTCGACAAAACACAGTGGAAAGCTGTTAAGGAATATACCTACAATGGTGGTGAACAACAATTGAAAGTATCTGCAGTAGAACTGGCAGCAGGATTGGGTATCCCAACTTCTGGACTGAAAACCGGTTCTCCTTATACTTTCTATAACGAGCTTATCCTGAAAGATGGCCGTGTGTTCAATCCAGCAAATACCAATGGTGCGTTCCAGGGAATTT
>JBGAQE010000088.1:0-24020 GCA_044220885.1 Chitinophagaceae bacterium | reverse complement strand
CAATTAGCGAAAACAGGGATTATTATTTCTTCCCCTTGGTAGTATGGCGGTAACGCCTGTCCTCACAGGACCCTTCCCCCTCACATTCTTGCCTTGTCCTGAAATGATAGTGCTATAGCCTACCTCCACTCCTTTCACGTCTGTAATAGCATTAAACTTACCTGTAACACCGTTGAATGGAATGCCTATATCTCTGGCCCTTGGTTTTTGCGCTATGCTTGAAGATTGAAGTAACAAGAACAGGTATATTGCAATGGTAAATTTCATATTTGACAAGAATTATAAAGTGAATGAAAGTATAGCAGGTTGAAAATGTTGAAAAAAGCAGATCGCTTTTGTGAAAAGATCAACCTTCTTAGTACAATTTAAATGATAAACTCTGGTTCAACAAAAGTGTTGCGTCTAAAATAAAAAATACGGACCATGATGCAAAAAATAATGGGATGTAAAGGGTGTTTCTTCGAAACATGATTTGTCTTTACCAGGATTAAAAGATTTAAGGAGATGCAGGATGAACAGCCAAAACAGACTGGGATTTAGAGATTATTCTGTGATTTGATGGGATTGACCTTTAACAGCCAATACATGACATTGATGGAAAAGATGAAGGGATGTACAGGATGTTTCTTCGAAACAGGGCTTGCCTTGAATTGAATTGAAGATATTAAATCTGAGATTAATTTGATTTAATGGATTAGCTGAGATTGTTTGTCTTAAACAGGATTAAAAGATTTAAGGAGATACAGGATGAACAGCCAATACAGACTGGGATTTATGAGATTACTCTGAGATTTGATGGGATTTAGTTTCATCATAGGGTGCCCAAGTTAAGAGGTGCGTGAAGACACGCACCTCAGCGGCAAAATCTTAATTAATCTTATAAATCACACTAATCCTTGTTTTTCATCCTGTATCTCCTTAAATCTTTTAATCCTGTTTAAGACAAACAATCTCAGCTAATCCATTAAATCAAATTAATCTCAGTTTTAAATCCTTTAATCTTATTCCAGACAATCAATCCCAGCTAATCACATAAATCAAATCAATCCCAGTCAATATTGGCTGTTTATTCCTAGTCAGAATCCACTAGAAGTTCAATAATCTTAACTTATATACGTTCTATTCCGTCCGAATTCGTATTATAGCATATAATTACCCTGCATGAAATTACTCAGAATACTACTTTTTTTATTCCCGTTGAATGGTTTGGCTCAGAACATCCTTCGTTTTCCATCTGAAATCCTATCCTGCCAAAAAAGTAGTGACCAAAAAAAGATTGCACTTACCACTGTTGATTCAGTATACATCATTGATGCAGATAGCTTTGTTATCACAAAAAAATGGATACACCATGAATTATATCCGATAGTGGTCGGTTTTCATCCTTACAATAACAATGTTTTGTTGTTGCAAAGAAATAATATCAATGCCGGGAATATACCTGGCATGTCTGATGTTGATCGACTTAAATATTATTTCAGCTCACAGAAAACATGGTCAGAAAGCCCATTAGATAGCCTGACCCTTTGGGATATTGCCAACTCAAAATTACTGAGAACAGCAACCGGAAGTTTTTATATACAGTTTGGAAAAAAAGATGGGGAATATGCAGGAGTAATGAATCAGGTGTATAGCTATCAATATCAGGGAGGAACCAATTACAGTGCCCGCTCTTCCGATCTAAATACCAGTGATGGCGAAAAAGGAAAAACAACCCGAATAGCAAAAGCCTGCCGAAGACTACTAATGGATCAGCAGAGAAGAAATTTAGCTATCAGCTGGTATGATGGATATATCAATAATCAATCAGTCTATTCATTTTCAATAATGAGTTTCATAGACCACAAAGAACTTTTTGCTATCGATTCACTTCCAGAGCTTGTAACTGACTATTGCTTTTCGCCTTCAGGGGAAAAACTTGCGGTTTATGGTTCCTTCAAAAAGGGGAAAGAGAAAATGCTAAGGATATATGGTGTACCCAACGGAAAGCTAGAGGTTGAAATAAGGAATGGAGGTAATCAATTAGCATTCAGTAACGATAGTAAATTCATCCAATATAGAACGGAAAACGGCGAATGGCATCAATGGGATCTGGAACAAAATAAAAACACTCAAAAAGTGTGGTCAGGTTTAACGAGTCTTTGGTCGCTTGATAATATCATATCCTTAAGGGACCAGTTGATTGTGTCTGGTATTTCGTGGTCGAATTTACCAATGGCTTCTGAAAAACGATACTTACTGGAAAAAATAGCTCTGGCAGATATAAAATTATTCAGCAGCATAAATGATCCGGTAGTTAGCCCGCTTACAGACAGTACTACTTTTTCTATGCAATTCAATGATATCAGTGAGAATGCCCGTATAGGCAGACCCGAAATCCATTTCAATAAAGATCGTTCACTATTCACTTCTACGCAAGAGAATCAATTACAGGTTTGGAATACTGAAACCCATAAGAAAATATTACAAAGAAATTTTCCGAAATCCATCAGGGCATTTCCAGATAAATCTGGTAATAATATAATGATTGTTGAGGATAATGGTCAACAGTCGTATTCAGAATACCGAATGCACCTGATTTCACTAAAGGAAAATACATTGTATAGCTCTGGTGCCATCCTCAATTCAGATAGTACATTAGATGGAAGCTCTAATAAATGTAATTGCCAGCCAGATGAAACTCTCGAAAAAACCTGGTCCTGCACAGATGGTAGTGGTACCATCTGGAAGATATCTGGTAATACCCTTACACAGCAAGCCATTCTCAAAATCCCCGACCTTTCTATTTTTAATTGGGAATATTCGGGCGATGGAATGGCATGGCTATTGGGAAAGAATAAAAACGAGGAACGTATTTTATGGAAGGCAGACCTTTTAAAAGGAACCAGTACGTTCGTTCAAAAATTGACTACAGATCGATTCTTCACGGAAGAAAAAGGTTACTGGACCTGGAATAGTCAAGATGATTCAAAAGCATCATATTGGGAAGAGGGGAATTTGAAATCGACGGTAACCCTTTCGGGGAAGATCATTAAAATGGAAACCTATGGACCTGGGAAGGATCTTTTTGTTCAATTTGAAAAAAACAGTTACCAATATTGGCAGATAATAAAAGCACATAAAGACAGTTTGCCTGCACATCGTACCGAATGGATAAATGCCCGGCTCTATGTAATAAATGAAAAAGCAATTCTTGCAGAAGAAAAGAATCTGCATAGTATTGTGAATGATGGCTTATTCACAATTACCTGGAGTATTCCATCGCCCCTTATTCTACAAAACACCAACTTCGACATTTCTGCATCCGGTCGTTTTTTGCTGGTCGGCAATCACGTAATTGACTTGAAAGAAATCACCCAATGGAATATCAATAAATACAACCCGTCCTTGCTTCTGCAAGATACCGGGTCATTAAAATGGGTGGAATTGATTTCAGAGAATGATTATAGTGGGCGTAAAGGCGCTTTTTCACTGATACGTTTGGAAAAAAATGGACGCGATACTGTATATGGAAAAAAATGGTTCAGAGCAAGTAATGTGGATCCCTTCGCCTTTACCCATGAAGATATCATTAGCAGTCCCGATAAAAGATGGATAATTACTTCTGCAAGACCCGGGAAAGCGAAAAACTCTCCACCCGTTCTATGGGATATGCAAACTATGGAAGGTAAAACGATCGGTACTGGAAAAGAAAACCAAACGGCCTATTTTAGTAAAGATGGCAATAGTATAATCGTTACATCGTATAAACTTATGCCAAATGCTGTTGAGAAAAATGAAATCACCGAATATTATTCCATTCAGACTCTTTTAAAGAAAAAGCAATTACAAAGAGTAGTTGCACTTGATGCTATTGTTCCTGATGGAAAAGAGTTGTTTAGAATCAAAAGCAGAAATGTAGAATGGTATCAGAATATTAATGACTCAATTCAATTAAAGCGGAGGTACTATAGCCGGGATTATCTGGAATATGTAACATATCATGAACCTTCTGATCTTATTGCAGCAGGAACCTATAGCGGATCCATTCATTTTTGGGAGCGAAAAGGGGCTTCATCCCCAATTGTTTCTTTAAACGCCCATAAAGCAGCTATTGTAAGAATGGAAACCAGGGGCGATCGTTTATTTACATTGGGCGTTGATGGCTCTATCACTATCACAAGTATTCCTGACAAAAAAATTCTGGTACATATTATCACATTGCAGAATGAAGAAGGTATCAGGATGGCATTCTATACTCCAGAGGGTTATTACAAAGCAGACCCGGCCTTAACTTCTTCCCTCCATTTTGTCAGGAACGGTACTGTATATCCATTAAGCAGTTTTGAATATCAGGGTAATCGCCCTGATAAAGTGTATAGTGCCATTGGTTTCTCTGATCCGGGCTTCATTTCACTTTTAAGACAAAGCTGGGAAGCACGGTTAAAGAGAGCTGGTATCAAAGCGCAAGGAAAACCTGTACTACCGAACAACCCAACTATAGAATGGGATAGAAAAAATATACCTGTCCTGGTTAGAGATAGCATCTTCACCTTATCATTAAGAATACTGGATAATCAAAGTGCTACCAGTACATTATTTGTAAGAATCAATGGAGTTCCTGAAGGCACAATGAAGGGGGTCGCTATCCAAAGTTCATCCAACCCTTCAATGCAAAAATTTCCAGTTCGTTTGAATGAAGGGAAAAACCTCATCAGTGTAAGTGCGCTGGATGCTACAGGAAATGAAAGTGTTGAGCAAGAATATGAAATTTATTATCAGCCTAAAGAAAAAAAGAAAGCCCGGGTCTTTTATGCCGGCATTGGGGTGTCATCTTATAAAGACAGCAGTTATAATTTAAGGTACGCAGCAAAAGATGTAAAAGATATTTCAGAACGATTGGGATCTTATTTTGATTCTGTTTATAGCTATACCTTAACCAATGAAAAGGCAAGCAAAATAAATATCCTGCAATTACATGAGTGGTTGAAAAATACAAGCACTGAAGATATAGTAATATTATCGCTTTCAGGACATGGTTTAATAGAAGCTGGAAAGGGTTTCTTTTTTGCGCCTCATGAAATGAATTTCTCCGAACCTTCTCAGGCAGGTATTACCATGAGTGATCTGGAATCCATTCTGGACGATATTCCAGCACGAAGAAGATTACTGCTTATCGACGCTTGTCATAGTGGAGAGGAATGGACTGATACCACACAAATAAATGCACTACCCCCAGGCGTAAGCATTACCCGTGGAGGTAAGATAAAAAGCACTGCCAGCAGCAGCTCAGATACAAAGCGAGAGAGCTTTCTTTTGATGAAAGAAATATTCAGCGATCTGAGCAGGGGAAATGGAGCCTTTATGATCTCTGCAGCCGGTAGTAATGAATTCGCCTATGAAGGAAAAGAGTGGAGTAATGGTGTGTTTACCAGAAGCTTTGGAATCGCTGCATGAGTCACGATACCGTGATAGTTTCAAAGGGGTCCTCCCAATAAGAGTCAGTGAACTGCGCAAACTAATCTATGAGAAGGTTCGCACCTTTACAAGAGGAATGCAAAACCCTACGAGCAGACAGGAAAATGGTTGGTGGGATTGGGAGTTGTAACCGAGATTGCTATTAACAACTGGGATTTAATTGATTTGATAGATTAACTGGGATTTTTGTCTTAAGCAGGATTAAAGGATTTAAGGAGATACAAGACGAACAGCCAATACAGACGGGGATTTATAACTGAGATTATTGGGAATTAAAACTGGGATTATTGGGATTTAAATGATTAGCTGGGATTTTAATGCTGAAGTGCGTGTCTTCACGCACCTCAGCGGTAACCGGAGTAAATCACAGCTAATCGCATAAATCAAATAAATCCCAGCTTGTATTGACTGTTCATCCTATGCATTTTTCACAGTTTATAAAAAGAATGTCCCGCCCAATCTGAAAGTATTGACATCAGTGGTAAAATTGGGATTCCAACTAAGGTTCATTTTAAATTTATTAGGTTTAATGATCCTGTTCAGATTGAATTCTGCCGCCCAGAAACTTTTCCAGTTGCCATTGGTGTTAAGAAAGGTTGGTAATGGATTTACAAAGAGGAATGTTTGTTTATTAATTACATAACTCGCATTAAACTGAAAACCCAGTCCATTACTTGCAAACTTACTTGCCGCAGGTATAAGATCTGTTCCCGGCTTAGTAATATGTACATAATTGATACCAGGGAAAAGAGACAGTTTTTTAGATACAATAAATCCAAAAACAACACCTCCTGCTAACGACCAACTACTAGTACCCAGTCCATTCTTGTAAGAACCTGTAGGTACACTGATGTCGGCAAAAGGGGCAATTGCGATAAAGGATTTTGAAATGTTTCTTTTTATTGCATTAAAATAGCGGATACGCATATCCCCAATACCGAACTTGGAAGTTCGATCATTGTTTAAGAACGGCAACTCTATCAGAAAGAGATTATCAGGATTAATAGCATATTGCACATTGAACCTAATGCCATATAGGTTTTGTACTTTACCTGACTGGTATTCCAGATTCATATTTACTTGTGTATAGAGGTTGGTTGGCTTAGATGGATCAATATCATTTTTTGCTGGCTTTGTTGAATCTTGCGAAAGGCCGTTTGAAACAAATGCAAAAACTAATAATGTTACAGAAAAGATTTTTCTCATTTTTTATTCTTTAATAAATAATCAATACCCAAATACTATTTCTTATAAATTGTCTTCCCTTCTTTAATTGTCTCCTGAACTACAATGTCTTTGAGTATCATAGGATCTACTTTTAAAGGGTTTTTATCAAGTACCACCATATCTGCCAATTTACCCTTTGAAAGAGTTCCCTTTTTACCTTCTTCGAAAAATTGCTCTGCACCCCAAATGGTAATTGACTTTAATGCCTCGTAGGGACTTAGTCTTTCTTCAGGTCCCATTACTGTACCACTGCGACTAACACGGTTTACGGTGGTCCACATAATCATCATAAGGTTTGGCAATGCAACAGGTGCATCGGTATGACTTGTAACCCGGATTCCTTTTCTCAAGGCAGATTTTATAGGACTTATTTGCTGTGCTTTATCAGCACCGATGATTTCCTTATACCAATCACCCCAATAAAATGTGTGCATGGGGAAGAAGGATCCAACTATATCGTACTTTTTGAGGCTATCCAATTGATCCATCCTTATCAATTGACCATGTATTAATATAGTACGCCTGTCGTTATTACCATACTTGTCAGCAGCCTTACTAATAGCTTTTAACATTTGGTCAATAGCAGCATCCCCGTTAGTGTGTACTTTCAACTGCCAGTTATTGGCAAACGCAGTGTCTACAATTTTCTGAACATCTGCATCATTCGGGATAGCAGGATATCCTTTGTATCCTTTTTTCTGTCCATCTGGTGGTATCAAATAAGGAGTAGTACGCCAAGCTGTTCTTCCTTGTGGCGAACCATCGAGAGTAAGTTTCAAACCTCCAATTCTATAATGGTTTGTGTACTCTTTGCTCAACCATTTAGTACGCATATATTGGGGAACGGAATAATCAATCCATGAGTTTACATCCATATACAATTTACCTCGCGTTGCAAAGTCGGCAAGTAGTTCGTGATTGGCTGTTGCTCTTCCTTCATTGCACGTGGTATATCCGAAGCTTGCTGCCAGCTTTTGTCCAGCATCCATAAACATATCGCTCATATCCTTACTAGGAGGTGCTATTAACTTCATCATATGTGGAATGGCGGCCAATTCTTCCAATACCCCATTTGGATCTCTACTTCCTTTCACCCGTCTGATAACACCACCTGAAGGGTCTTTTGTGTCTGCTGTTATACCTAACACTTCCAAGCCCTTTGTATTTACACTGCAAAAATGGCCAGATATATGTGTTGCCATTACGGGTATATCTTTTGAAACTTTGTCCAGATCATCCTTTGTAAGAAACCTCTTTTCCTTCAATACAGCATCATCAAAGCCTGTACCCATTATCCAACCTTGCGATTTATCAGTGCCATTTTTTTTGATGCCATACTTTCATCTCATTAACCAAATCATCGATGGAATTACAGTTGCCATCTGGAGCTGCCAATAAATTGGCATAATAGCCTGTGCCCCAGGGCGAAAAAATGCGTATGTCCGTCAATAAAGCCAGGTACCAGTGTCTTTCCTTCCAGATTCACCATAGTATGATCACTGCCCGCCTGCTTCATCGCCTCATCTTTAGAACCGACATAAAGAATCTTACCATCTTTCACCACCAAGGCTTCGGGGTATTGGGCTGAATCCCCTTCCATTGTTACTATATCACCACCATAATACATGGTTGCTTTACCATCTGTAAGTTTATCACCAGCTTCGTTTGGAGTTTGTTTCACCCCCATTACAGGACCAAATTAAAAGCAGGCCAAACATTATAAAAATCAATGAACAATTCTTCATAATTAAAAGGTATTTGAGAATGAATTTGGAAAATAAAGTATGGATTGGCGATAGATAAGCCTGATTATAGATAAAAAATTATTGTTGCCAATCATGAAACGATTCAAATGGTCAATCTCTTTGAAAAATTACCTTACTTTTTGTTTAATTTTTTTCCAAAATCTGGATTTTTTAACTCAACAGACCATAAGCAAAATATGGACTGAGATTAGTTTGATTTAAGGGATTTGCTGGGATTATTCTTTTGGAACAGGATTAAATGATTAACAGCCAAATACAAACTGGGATTTAATTGATTTATGGGATTAGCTGGGAGTGATATGATTTATGTTGGCAGGAGACACCTGCTTTCGCGGGGGTGACGGCAAGGGCTTGATAATTTATAGTCATACTTAATTCAAAAACCATCCTGTACATCCCAATATCCTTTCCATCAAGGTCCTGTATTGGCTGTTCATCCTAGGTTCGTTTGAGGAGGGTTGAGTGAAGGTGCTTCACTTTCCATTGTCCATTCTGTTTAGACAAGACCACTGTCTCCAGCCATTGTACATTTGACTCTTTGCCGTTATTGTATATGACTGAGTTGAGTCGATAGGTGGCCCAGGCCTTTGTCTTATCTATTTCTGTGTTGATGAATTCAAAAGAATTGGAACGCTTGAAATCGGAAGATATGTTCATTACAATTGCCTTTCTAATCAATGTATCCAAATTCCATACTTGTCCATATTCGTAGAGGGAGATATCAGGAGTACAATAGCTTTTCAGCTTCACAGAATCCCTGTTTGAAAGAGCTTCAAACATTTTGATAACCGCTTCCTGTACTTTCTTTTGTTCTTTTGATAACACAGTCTGTGCCTGACCAAAAATACCAGTAAGCAATGCAAAAATTAGCAAGAAAGATTTTTTCAATATGCTTTAGTTTTATTCAAGGTGATACTCCTATTTGAAATCCTGAATCAACTCTTTTGCAAGTTGTTGCCAGGAAGTAACAGTTCATTATGACTGAACCAGATATTTCGTTGTCGAATAATAAACATATCCAACAGTTCTATTATTGCCGCTTATTCTGATCTTTATGGACATACATGGCTGCAACAAACAGAGAAACTAAAAATAAAATTCATGGATATATAGTATTCACCAGATATGTGTGCGAATTATGCTATCTTAACACTAACAGCATTCATTCCCTTTTTGCCTCTAGCAGTATCAAAAGTGACAACGTCTCCTTCACGGATATCATCTATCAGGCCAGTCTTGTGAACAAATATTTCTTCCTTTGAAGAATTGTCCACTATGAACCCAAATCCCTTTTCTTCGTTATAAAACTTAACCGTTCCTGTATACATAATTCAGATATTTTTTGATTGTGTAAATAGAAGAGAAATAAAGTTATTGAATTAAATTCAAGGCGGTATCAATAGAATAAATTAATCCCGTCTTTTTGTAGGACCATTAATAAAAGTAGAAAACCATAAAATGTAATATGACGAAATAAATTTCTTTACTCCATCGAAGTGTCTCTTGCACTGCATCAGAGGAAGGTGGTGCGTGAAGACACTCACTTCAGCAGTAATATCACAGCTAATCCCATATATCAAATGAATCCCAGTTTGCATTGGCTGTTCATCCTGTATTTCCTTTAATCTTTTAATCCTGTTAAAGACAAACAAGTTTCGGAGAAACATCCTGTGTATCACATATTCCTTTTCATCATGGTCAGTGTTCTAGCCATGTCGCAGTGTCCCCTATGAACATTCTGATTGTATGAGATACGGTGCGGGAGACACTGCGACGGAATTCTCCCATAGCAAACAGGTATATTGGGACCTGGTATTCGAATATCGACTAATCTGCCGGGGCAGAGGGGTGACGGGGAGAGTTTAATTGTTTATAGGTAGTATTAATTCAAAGACTATCCTGTGCATCCCTTTATCCTTTACATCATGGTCAGAAATCTCACTACGACGGATTTCCACCTCAACACAAAAGAATGAATCAAGTCAGTTTTTGACTTTTGACTTTTTACTTTCAGAGGAATAACCTCCCACTCCTACTCCTCTGCGTACTTCAGCATCACCTCATCATAGGTTTTGCGGGCATCAGGGGTCAGGAGGTCAGGGTTGATGGTGAGTTGGGGGATGATATCGAAAAGGGTGTTGATGCGGCCTTCCAATTGGAGGAATTTGTTCAGGACCACCACCTTCTTTTGCTCCAGTATACAATAACCACTTTGGAAAGTACCCCGCTCAAAACGAACGATATAGCCCGCTTCGTCGAGTACCTTTTCAGCCTTGTCAAGAGTAGTTTGAGTATATTTCATACAGTTCCTTACTTCTTTTGCCGCAAATTTAAAACAAATTCAGGCCATCCTATAGCGCACTACTACTCATATTATCCACAAAGTATTCGTATTCAATAAGACCGCTGCTTACTTATTCGTCATCTTTATCACCGGCACTATCATTTCCTCCAAACTCACGCCTCCGTGCTGGAAAGTGTTCCGGTAATAGTTCACATAGTAATTGTAATTATTGGGATAACAGAGGAACCGGTCTTCCCTCGCAAAGATGAAGGATGAGTTTACCGATGGCACCGGCAATCCCGCTTCTTTCGGATCACGGAAAGCCAGAACATCTTTCGCTTCGTAATTCAGATTGCGGCCATGTTTATAGCGAAGGTTAGTAGTCGTTTGTTTATCACCTATCACCCGCGCAGGCGTTTTTACCCGTACGCTTCCATGATCGGTGGCGAGGATAAGATTGAATTTCTTATCCGTAATTTTCTTCAATGCCTGATGTAATGGGAATGTTCGAACCAACTTCTCGTCACGGAACGATAACTTATCTCATCACCTGCCAATTCTTTCAATACTTCCATCTCGGTACGGGCATGACTCAGCATATCCACAAAATTGTAAACGATCACATTGATATCATTACTCAACAGGTTATGCATATTGTTCACTAATTCCTGTCCCGCCTGGTTGTTGACGATCTTTGTATAGGAATATTTAAGGTCTTCCTTACGCAAACGCTTCAGCATGGCCTTGAAGAAATCTTCTTCATGCAAATTCTTTCCCTTCATCCTCATCGTTCTTCCACATCTGAGGGAATTGCTTTTCTATATCTATCGGTAACATTCCTGCAAAGATGGCATTACGCGCATATTGGGTAGCGGTAGGAAGAATACTATAGAACGTATCTTCTTCCAGTATTCTGAAAGATTCAGCGAAGATGGGCTGGATGGCTTTCCACTGGTCGAACCGAAGATTATCAAGAAGTACGAAAAATGTAGGTATCCCCTTCTCCACATGCGGCAGTACTTTAAACTGGAAAAGATTATGACTCATCACCGGTGCTTCCGAACTTTTCGGGTTCACCCATTTCGCATAATTCTTACTAACGAATTTGAAGAACTCGGTATTGGCTTCGCTTTTCTGAGATTGTAATACTTCACGCATCTCCGGACTATCACTCTTCTCCATCTCCAGTTCCCAATACACCAGTTTCTTATAGATCTCCATCCACTCGTTGTAATCGGGATTAGCGTTCAGGGCCATGAAGAGATTGCGGAACTGCTGCTGGTAAGCGGTAGTGGTCTTTTCAGCCACCAGTCTTTTATTATCGATGATCTTTTTCAGACTTAATAAAACCTGGTTAGGGTTTACCGGTTTTATAAGGTAATCGCTGATCTGAGAGCCGATGGCTTCATCCATCAGGTTCTCTGTTTCATTCTTGGTGATGAGAACGATGGGAAGCGACTGATTCACTTCCTTCATCTTGGCGAGGGTTTCGAGACCGGTGATCCCCGGCATGGTCTCGTCCGAGAAGCACCACATCCACCAGATTCTCCTTTATAAAGTCAATGGCATCGAAGCCATTGGTAAAGGTCTGTACCCTCATATCCCTTGTTCTCCAAAGAGCTTTTGTGACTGTAAAAAACTTTCAATTTCGTCGTCTACCCAAGTATTTTTGCTAATGCCATTTGATAATTTGAAGTTTGAAGGTCGTCGATTCACCGCCAAACTAATAAATCTTTTTAATCCCCAACGCCTTTGTAAATTTGCAGGCTATATTTTAACAAAACAGCAAGCAGCGTATGGCCAATAAAGTCCGCAAAATCATCAACGACCCCGTCCATGGTTTCATAACCATTGACCACCCGTTGTTGTTCCAGGTGATTTCGCACCCCTGGTACCAACGCCTGCGCCGTATCCATCAAATGGCTTTCGCCCACCTGGTATATCCGGGAGCTGTGCATAGCCGATTGCATCACTCATTGGGAGCCTATCACCTTATGGGACAAAAGGCACTGACAGAGTTAAAAGAGCAAGGGATTTGAAATTTCTCCTGAAGAAGAACTCTCAGCCGAAATCGCCATCCTTTTACATGATGTGGGCCACGAGCCATTCTCGCATGCCCTCGAAAATGTGCTGATAAGGAATGTACATCATGAAGCCATTTCCATATTAATAATGAAAGTGCTGAATGAGGAACTGGGCGGGCAACACCATGGCCATCGATATTTTCACGAATAATTACCATAAGCCTTTCCTTCATCAACTGGTATCCGGACAACTGGATGTGGACCGGATGGATTACCTGAGCCGAGATAGTTTTTTCACCGGGGTATCGGAAGGAGTGATCGGCTACGACCGTATCATAAAGATGCTAACAGTTGATGATGGAGAATTGATGGTTGAAGAAAAAGGTATTTATTCCACTGAGAAATTCCTGGTGAGCAGAAGACTGATGTACTGGCAGGTGTACCTGCATAAAACAGTAGTATGTGCCGAGAAGATGTTGGTACGGATTATTGAAAGAGCCCGTGAACTGCTCGAAAGAGGAGAAACAGTCAGCTCTTCATCCATAACCCTGGATTTCTTTTTGCAGTTTTCAGGACAACTGAAGATTGAAGAACATCTGGAGAAATACTGTCAGCTTGATGATTACGATGTATTATCAGCTATCAAGAACTGGATCTATCACCCTGATAAGATATTAAGCGAGCTTTGTCGTCAGCTGGTAGAACGCGATCTGCTGAAAGTGAAATTACGAGCTGATCCTTTTGAACCTACCTGGGTTGAGAAGGAAAGGGCCGGATATGTAAGCAGATGAATATTTCGGAAGAAGAAAGCCGCTATTTCATTTTCGGAGGGGAAGCGAGCAATACCACCTATGACCCTTTGGAGGAAAAAATAAATATCCTTTTCAAGGACGGTACTGTAAAAGATATTTCCAAAGTAGATAATGCCTTGATACAGCAATCGTTGGCTCGCACAGTGAAAAAGCATTACATTTGTTATATGAGGGGGTAGTGAACGGAATCCCTTTACCAAATATCAAGAATATGACTTTTACGGCTTCGCAGATAGCGCTGATGATTCAAGGAAAAATTGAAGGTAATGAAACAGCAGCCGTGTCTTCTTTCGGCAAAATTGAAGAAGCTGTTGCAGGACAGCTCTCCTTCCTCGCCAATCCCAAATACGAAGAATATCTCTATACCACTGGAGCCTCTATCATCATCATCAATAATAACCTGGAGTTGAAACAACCCGTTTCAGCTACTTTGATAAGAGTTCCGGATGCTTATACCGCTTTCGCCACTCTGCTTACGCAATACCAGAAAATTGCTACCCAGCAACTGAATGGAATTCAGGAGCCATCTTATATCTCCAAGACTACCAAGATGGGCACTCAGGTTTTCATAGGTGCCTTTGTATATACCGGAGAGAATGTTCAGATCGGTAATAATGTAAAACTGTTTCCACAAGTCTATATCGGCAACAACGTTACCATCGGCGATAATACCATCATCCATCCGGGTGTGAAGATCTATCATGAATGCCGTATCGGTAGTAATGTGATTATTCATGCCGGTACCACAGTAATAGGAAGTGATGGATTCGGATTTGCTCCACAGGCAGATGGCAGTTTTCAGAAAGTACCACAGATAGGAAATGTGATAGTAGAAGATGGTGTTGAAATTGGATCAAACTCAACTATTGACAGAGCAACAATCGGTTCCACAATCATAAGAGCTGGCGCTAAACTCGATAACCTCATTCAGATTGCGCATAATGTTGAAGTTGGTAATAACACAGTCATAGCTGCACAAAGCGGCGTGAGTGGAAGTACCAAGCTCGGCAAGAATGTAATGATCGGCGGACAAGTGGGCATTGTTGGTCACCTTCAGATTGCTGATGGCAGCAAGATCAATGCACAGAGTGGCGTAAGTAAATCTATCAAGACTCCAAATACTGCAGTAACCGGATCACCTGCTTTCGATTATACAGCTGCGTTACGTTCGCAAGCCGTTGCCCGCAATCTTCCTGAAATGGAAAAGCGGATCAAGGAACTGGAAACATTGGTGAAGCAATTGCTGGCTGGCAATACCATAACCCAGTAATATTCCCTGAAAAAGACAGCCTGTTCCAGTTTAATTATTTCCCACTAGCGTCTATTTATAAGCGAAATAGGTATGTTAAAAGCCCTTATTTTTAGGTTCTCACCTATACCCCAATTGATTTAGAATAACTATTTCACGGATTAAGGGTATCCCCCTAATTGCTATGTCGTTCATACTCTGCAAATCGCATACACTTACTATTAGAATGTAATATGAGATTGAAAAAAATCATTTCTATTCATGAACTTGCACAGGTAAATGGGTAGTGAACTTGTCGCACCTTTACTAAAATTCAATCTCGTGAAAAGTATATCCTTTAAACTTGAGCAGGACGTTGCCCTGTTAGAAAAAGCAACAAAGAAAAACGTGGTCCAACTACTATTGCTACAGTCAGGCATCGTGAAGATTCTTGGCTCTAACGGTTTCCCAGTGTATAGCACTCAATCGAAGGCTGGTGTATTCAGTTTCAATCTGGATATTCTGCCTACTGATAGTTATACTCTTTTAGTTTCTGCGAACCATATAATGTTATAAGATGTTCCTTGTTAGCTCACCGCTACTTCTTGCCAGTGAGACATTCATAGTAGGTCTTCTGATTGGATATTTCACTTCTACCCACAACACCAAAAAATTAAAAAAAAGAGTCCTGGACTTGGAACAGGAAATGATGGATAGGGATGCGGAGCTGTTGAGAAGGGAGTCGGAAGTCAGGAAGACCGAAAGTCCGGGAAGTCCGTAGCGTTTGAATTTTGGAGTCACTGATATTTAAGTCGGAAGAAAATACAAGTCCGGAAGTCGGGAAGTCCGAAAGTCGGAAGAAAATACAAATACAAGTAGGGTAGTTAGGAAGTAGGGAAGTTTGGCAGGAGGAGAAATGCAATTTTGTTTGAAATTCGACCAACCCCGAAGGAATATTATGACCCCAGGTGCAACCTGGGAATCAGAAAGAATCATATTTTTTTTGACGCAGAGGAAATACTTCTGCGTTTTGCATTTAAGGGATTTTTTTTCACTGAATTTGCTCTTTGCTATTGCCCCGGGTTATCACCTGGGATATGATGATTCCAGCTTCAAGGTTGGGCGAATCTCAAATTAATTATATCCTTTCCTCATTCCTCCTTCTTCATTCTTACCTTTTCTCCTCCCTTACTTCCTACTTCCTAACTACTCTGTATTTTTGTATTTTCTTCCGGACTAAAAATTAGGAATTTCCAAATCTCAAAAGCCGCGGACTAAAATATCAGAAACCTCAAAATTCAAACTCTTCGGACTTCCGTCTTTTCTGTATTTTCTTCGGACTTGAAATTAGGTATTCCCAAAGCTCAGAGGCCGCGGACTCAAATATCACCCCCAAAATTCAAACTTCGGACACCGGACTTTACCACTGACTTTCCGACTATTCAAAATCCTATCTTTGCCCGTCTTTAAACAACCATGAACGCAAATTTCAATCCCGACAAACAGCATACTCTTGGTAATGCGGTGAGCATTTTGGAACAGACTTCATACTGGTATCAATGTTGACATGACTTTGAAACCCCGCCAATCCAGGCTATGGCTTATCAGTTTCAGCGTATTGACCTGCCAGGAATGCCCATTGATAAAGGCCGATTGCGATCTGGTAACAGATACCAGTCGCGGTACCACCCTCGAGAAAAATGGGGCTAAAGTGAGCACTGTAGAGCACGTGTTGGCAGCTTTGGTGGGTATGGGAATCGACAACTGCCTGATTGAAGTAAATGGCCGAAATGCCCATCATCGATGGTAGCAGCCAGCCTTTTGTAGAGATTATTGAAGAAGCCGGTGTTTTTGAGCAGGATGCTGCCAAAGCCTGGTATAGCATCGATACCAATATCTCTCATTACGATGAGAAGAAGCGTGTTGAAATGACCGCACTTCCTTCTACAGATTATAAGATCACCACCCTTATCGATTTCAATAGTCCGGTTTTAGGTACTCAACACGCAGGATTGAAAACCATGCGTGATTTCAAATCCGAGATTTCTCCCTGCCGTACTTTCGCTTCCTTCATGAATTGGAAATGTTGCTGGATAATAACCTGATCAAAGGAGGCGATATCAATAATGCGATCGTTGTGGTAGATAAGCCAGTAACTCAGGAAGAAATGAGCCGTTTGGCAAAAGCTTTCGGCCGCGATAAGATGGAAGTGAAGAGCGAAGGCTATCTCAATAACCTTGAGCTGCGTTTCCCTAACGAACCAGCCCGTCATAAACTGCTTGATGTAGTAGGTGATCTGGCCCTGATCGGTTATCCTATCAAGGCACATATCATTGCCAATCGTCCGGACATAGCAGCAATGTTGACTTCGCGAGGAAGATCAAGCATTATATAAAAAAAAACAAGCACACGAAGGACATACCAGTCTATGATCCCACCCTTGCCGCCACTCTACAATACCCAAATGATAGAGAAAAAGCTTTGCCGCACCGTTACCCCTTCTGCTGGTAGATAAGATTATTGAGCTGACCGATAAGCATATCGTGGGTATAAAGAGAATGTGACCTTCAATGAGCCGCTTTTTTACGGGTCACTTCCCCAATAACCCTGTAATGCCAGGTGTTTTGCAGGTGGAAGCTTTGGCACAAACCGGTGGTATTCTGGCTATTAACTCTATGCCACAGGGAGAATATGACACTTATTTCCTGAAAATCGACAATTGTAAATTTAAGATGAAGGTGGTTCCGGGCGACACCCTGATTTTGAGGACAGAACTGGTGGCACCGATCAGAAGAGGTATCTGTGAAATGAGGGGGACCGTGTTCGTAGGCAATAAGATAGCTACGGAGGCTGATTTAGTGGCCCAATTGGTAAAAAAGAGGCTGATTTCAACCAAAAAGTTAACTTTACATAATTAAGACTATTTTTGTACGTCAGGTTAATTGCCTGACGTTTTGTTATTAAACAATATCTTGAAACCCTGAGAACCAATCAAATCGCTAAGTTGAAACCGATTACCGGTGCTGAACCTGTGTCTGGTGATACGCCATATACTTAGAATGTTACAGCCATGATTCATCCCCATACTTATATACACCCTAATGCCAAGCTGGCAACCAATGTTAAAATCGATCCATTCACAGTTATTCACCAGAATGTAGAAATTGGTGAAGGAACCTGGATTGGTAGTAATGTTACTATCATGGAAGGTCCGGTATCGGAAAGAATTGCCGCATCTTCCCTGGAGCTGTAATTGCAGCGATTCCACAAGATTTGAAGTTTGAAGGTGAAGAGACAATGGTGGAAATTGGTGACAATACAACTATCAGGGAGTTTGTAACAATCAACCGTGGTACAAAAGATCGTTGGAAAACGAAAGTGGGAAAGAATTGTATGATCATGGCTTATAGCCACCTGGCACATGACTGTCTTATTGGTAACAACTGCATAATGAGTAATAACTCACAGATTGCAGGACACGTTGAGATGGGTGATTGGGCAATCCTCGGTGGTATGTGCGCCGTGCATCAGTTTGTAAAAATCGGACAACACTCCTTTGTGAGTGGTGGTTCATTAGTTGGTAAAGACGTTCCTCCATATATTAAAGCCGGAAGACAACCATTAAGTTATTCAGGAGTGAATTCAGTTGGATTGAAGCGTCGCGGATTCACTATCGATAAGATCAATCATATCCTGGAAATCTACAGGGTCATCTATAACAAAGGCATGAATACTTCACAGGCGCTTGAATTCCTGGAAGAAGAATTCCCCGCCACTGACGAGCGCGATGAAATTGTAACCTTCATCCGTGAAAGCGGCCGCGGTATTATTAAACGCTATTCAAAAAATAGTGTGGATGAAGATATCGCTGACTAAAGCCGGTAAACGCTACAACCGCGACTGGATCTTCCGTAATTTTTCTTACGATTTTAGTGCCGGGCAATCGTATGCCATCACCGGACCCAATGGTTCTGGTAAATCCACTTTATTACAAGCTATTGGAGGTGCTATCGTATTAAGCGAAGGTGAAGCCATATATCAACGCATCACTCCAACCAATGTAGTGACTATTGAGCCGGATCTGGCGTATCGCCTCTTGTCCATCGCTGCTCCTTATCTTGAATTGATTGAAGAGATGAACGTAACAGAATTCCTGGACTTTCACCAGCAATTCAAACCCTTTATTCCATCAGTCACCATTCCTCAGATATTACAGATTGTAGGATTAGAAAAAGCTGCACAGAAACAGATTCGTTATTATAGCAGCGGTATGAAACAAAGAGTGAAACTGGCACAAGCCATTTTCAGTGAAGTGCCTGTTGTTTTATTAGATGAACCCTGCACCAACCTCGATGCAGAAGGTATTGCCCTTTATCAACGATTGATTGCAGAATATTGCGGACAGCGCCTGATGCTGGTAAGCAGTAATGACCTCACAGAATATGGTTTCTGCAGCAAGCAGATCAATATCATGGATTATAAGACCGGTAAGGCCTAAGCGAATTCCAACAAACTATAATTAATGCGCGGCACTGAGATCGAGTTTCTCTGCCTGCTTTTTATTCTTTATCATCAATACAAAAGGTACACAGACCAGGAAGATGAGTCCTATATAAAGGAATACATCCATATAAGATAATACCATTGCTTGTTTTGTGACTGAGTAATCCATTACCGCATATGCTTTCTGTAAAGCATTATTAGAAGCATCTCCTTTAGCCATAAATCCCTGCTGCAATCCTGCAACCCTTTGCTGTACCATGGCACTATTCACATCCAGCTTACTCACCAATACACTTCTGTGCTCCATCAATTGCTGCGACATGAATGTTGTTATTAGAGCAATACCGAATGAACCGCCGAGTTGTCTCATCATTCCTGTAAATGCTGCTCCATCCCCAATTTCCTTTCCCTTCCAGCGTACTTAAGGAAAGTGTAGTAACAGGAATAAATAGAAGGCCATCGCAATACCTCTGAATATAAGCATCCAGAAGAAAGAGTCTTTACTTGTATCGGGTGTCAATATTTTGTATCCCCAGAAACAGAAAAAGAAAAACATAAGCATTCCCATGGCAGCCAGAATCTGTTGCTTAGCCCCTACCTGCAATAATTTACCAATCATCGGCATCAGGAAAGCAGTTGTCAAGGCCGCAGGAACCATCAGCATACCAGATTGAGTAGCCGTCCAACCCAAAGTCGCTTGCGTATAAAGTGGAATGATAAAAGTTGATCCGTATAACCCGAATCCCATGATAAAGGATAGTACAGTTCCCACTCTCAGGTTACCGTTCTTTAATGCCCGAAGATTCACCACCGGATTACGAAAAGTCATTTCCCGCCAGATAAAGAAGAAGGCACCGAATATAGCAATGACTGTTAAGTAAATGATTGTCTTATTCGTGAACCAATCATCATCATGTCCTTTTTCCAGTATATATTGAAGGGAACCGATAAAGATGGCGAGTAAAGCAATGCCTGCCCAATCGATATCCTTAATAGCACTTTTTACAGAATATCTAGGACTACGAACAAATTGTAATGTCAATAAGGTAGCTATTACTCAAGATAGTATGTTTATATAGAAGATATAAGGCCAGGAATAATTATCTGTAATGAATCCACCCAATGGCGGACCTAAAGTAGGGGTCCGACAATTACACCCATACCATAAATAGCCTGTTGCCATCCCTCTTTTCTCGCGGGGATAACTTTCGGTTATGATAGTCTGTGAGGTTACGAGCAAAAGCTCTCCTCTACTCCCTGCAGGAAACGGAAGATCACGAGTTCGGCAATGGTGGTGGAATTACCACATAGAAAGGAACAGACAAAAAAAGAATGATGGAAGCCGCGAAATAGTTCCGGCGACCGAATTGCTGGCTTAACCAGCTGGTCATTGGAACAATGATAACATTACCGATAGCGTAAGCTGTGATAACCAACCCACTTCACTGGTGGTGGCACCGAGGTTACCTTTCATATCATTCAACGCCACATTCACGATAGTGGTGTCCACTATCTCCAATAAGGCGCAGATGATGGCAGTAACCGTAATGATCACCCGTCTTGAACCATACTCTACAAGGGAAGCTTCCTGAACCATATCAATCAGTTGTATAATTTGTCTGTATCAATTCAAATGAACATCTACCATTACATTCATACCCGGACGTAATTTCTTTACAAGGGTATCAGCTGCATTGGTAAACTCAATGCGCACTGGTAAACGCTGTACTACTTTCACGAAGTTGCCACTAGCATTATCGGGAGGTAACAATGCGAATGTTGAACCAGTAGCTGGAGAGAAAGATGCCACTGTTGCATCAAAATCATGGTCAGGATAAACATCGGCATGAACTACCACTTTCTGTCCAACCACCATTTTATTCAATTGTGTCTCTTTGAAATTCGCTACCACCCAAACCTGACTGCTATGCACTACACTGAAGAGGGCTTGTCCTGCTTGCACAAATTGCCCGGTCTGTACATTCACTTTAGACACCATTCCATCTTCCTGAGCAACCAAAGCGGTATATGATAATGTAAGTTTTGCTGCATCCACATCCACTTTACGTTGCTGGATGGTAGCATCAGCAATATTCATCTGTTGTGCAGTAGCATCGCTTTGTACAGATACGGATCTTGTTTGCTGAGTAGCCTGCATTTTTTGTTGTTCCAGTATCGCCACTTGCTTCTCTGCCGATTGTTTGGCAGCCAAAGCCTGTTCATATTGCTGTTGCGTAATGGAATGATCTTTTATGAGATTCGAGTAACGATCGAAATCGTTGCTGGCACGCCATAGGGTTACTTTAGCCGCTTCAATCTGCGCATCGATAGTTTTAATAGCAGATGCGGTAGAAAGAATATTTGCTTTCGCAGCTTCAGTTGTAGCCCTGGCACTGTTCAATGAAGTCTGTGAAGCAGCGAGAGCCGCTTCCGCTTGCTGTAACTTGATAAGGTAATCACGGTTATCCAACAGGAGAAGTGTATCTCCTTTCTTCACCACCTGGTTATCTTTAACTCTTACTTCTGCTACATATCCGGCAATGCGGGGAATAACAGGAATAATATCGGCACTTACCTGTGCGTCGTCGGTATCTTCATGAGCAAGACCATGTTTGTATTTTGAATAACCAAACCAGCTGCCACCGATGACCAATACGGCCAGTATGATGATGAAAACCGGGTTTTTCTTTTTTGGAGCGGGCGTTGTTGTTTCCATATAATTTAGTTGAATGGCTTTTATTTTGAATAGGCCGCCTGAAGCGTACCGGTTGACTGAATTAATTTACTATAGGCAACAAAGGCATCGGCCCTTGCAAGGGTATAGCTGAGTGTTGATTGCAATTGGGCCAGATCCGCTTCAAGCAAATCTGAAGTGGTGACAAGACTATTATCGTATTTATTCTTTGTGATACGATAATTCTCTTTTGCCTGCTCCATCGCTTTTGCATACACTTCTATCTTCTTACGATAGCTAACCAAACTGAGATAATTCTTGTTCACCTGAAGGGTGATGTTATCAGCCAATATCGCATTGTTTAATTCCCACTCTTTTACTCTTGCTTCGGCCTGTTGCACTTTTGCTTTTGTTTTCCAGAGAGAGGCTATATTATAGTTCACACCCACTCCAATATTCACAGCATTAGTAACAGTGAGGAAATTGGGAACATTCAGTGCTACATAACCACCTGTTAATTTCACTGAAGGAAGCATTTCTCCTTTTACAGATTTCACAGCGGTGATAGCGGCGTCTTTTCTCAATCCGGCTGCCTGCGCATCTTTTCGGTTGTCTATTGCTGTTTTAAGGAATTCTTCCAGCGTACGACCATCATCACGACGGTTGATGCCTGAAGTATCTAATGTGAGTTCAGTTGTTGTAGGCAATCCAAGCAAAAGGTCCATATTGAGGTTGGCTACCTGCCAGTTATTCTCGGCATCGAGAAGCGATAACTCAATATTGGATGTTTGTAATTGCGCTTTTAAAAGATCATTTCTCGCGAGTAATCCATTTTTCTCAAGATTAGTGAATTCACGAACGCGTTCTTTTGACTGCTCAAGGTTTTCTTTCATCAATCGAACAGCAGTCTTCGCCTTAAAGAGATTGGCGAAAGCTTCGATAGTATTCTGGATCACTTCATCCTTATTGGCTTCTGCATCGAGCGCTACTGCTTTCTGCAGATAGCCAGCCGATTCAATTCCATAGCGGATCCTTCCTCCTGAATAGATAGGAAGTGAAAGATTCAACATACCATACATGGCCTGGTTTACTTTGGGTGATGAGCCACCGGAGCCCCCACCACTAGTGTCTTTCGATTTCAGATTGATATTGGGAGTATTCAATCGCAAGTAAGAGCCGGCAACACTGGCATCGGGTAACTGACGGTCTTTGGCTTCCCGCTGAGCTGCCACCGCCTCATCAATTCTCGCTTGCCCTATCTTGAGTTGCTTACTACTCTGGAGACTCAGCGAAACCGCTTCCTCCAATTGCAGGGTTTTCTTTTCCTGGGCCTGACTGGCGAAGGCCGTCAGCAGGAGCAACAAGGCTCCACCCATCCACTTCTTATTCATTCGTCAATATGTTTTTAAATATGTTTTTCAGATGCTGATTCAGTTTCTTACGAATATGTTTTTCAAACTCATCATCAGAGAGAGATTGGAGGTTACTCAGTTCCTTATAATAATGCTTCGATGTAACAAGAGAATTAGCTGTACCCATCATCGTGGTCATCATCATCGGTATGTCCACATTTTTCTTAAACTCCCCTTTCTTCTGTCCTTCATGAATCAGCTTCGCAATCAATTCCTGATTGGTCTTTTTCATTTTCAATATCAGAGCCGATATTTCGGGGTTGTTATGGAGCACTTGTTCCCTTGCTAATACACGATGAAAAGCCTGTTGAAGAAATATCTTATCTATATAGTGATCCACCAGCAGGTTCACTTTTTCAAGGGCGGTTGCACCGGGATGTTGGATAATGCCTTCCAGCTTTACTTTTATCATTTCGCCACGATACTCAAAAATCGCTTCGAGCAATTTCTCTTTCGAACCGAAATAATAAGAGATCATGGCAAGGTTTACTGCCGCTTTCTCGGCAATATCCCTTACGGAAGTACCATTGAATCCTTGTTCCGCAAAGAGGGCTTCTGCGGCTTCCATAATAGCTAACTGCTTTTCATTATATACCATGGAATGGAAATTTGAAGGGCGAAGTTAAACAAATG
>JBGAQE010000087.1:0-20716 GCA_044220885.1 Chitinophagaceae bacterium | reverse complement strand
CTCCACTTACTTCCGAAAGCACTTTCACTTTTCCGGCTGCATCCAGACTTGAATAGTTTGAAGGTAGGGCAGCTGTTTTTGCCGCTACTGCCTCCAGCACTATATTATGAATGGAACTATCCTGACGGATATCCAATGAAGCAAAATGCAACCCGAATACTTGTACTTTATTGATAAGGCTATCTACCAGATGAAGGAAGAGTCCATTATGCTGAAACACAAGTATGTCCCTTATCTTAAGCAAGGCGTCCATGATATCCTGCTTGCAGATGTCTGTACGTTGTCCAGGGATGAAAATATTACTGTATAACTGTTTTTCCAGATCAGCCAGAATGGTATCGACACCTTTGAAAGTTAGACGGCGCTTCAATCTTCTTACATCCAGATAATAACATTTAATGATAGCGCCTCTGAGTCCATCCGCCACTTGCAATGTAGTAGCAGCCGTTACAAATGGATTTCCATCACGGTCACCACCGGGCCAGAATCCCATATTTATCAACGGGTTCTTTTCATTCAATGCATCAGGGAATTGAGCTCGGAAGAAACTTATAATTCTTCCTGCTGCCTGATAAAATACATTTTCAAGATACCAGATAAGACTAACCGCTTCATCGTATGGAGTCGGCTTTTGTTTATTCAGGAAAGGGGTCTTTCCTAATTGTTGCAGGTATACATTAATCTGTCCAGCATTATTCTCAGAGAGCGCTCTCGATAAATCGTTGATGATACCCAATACAGTTCCGGGATAGAATTGTGTGGGATGGGCAGTGAGCACCAGGCGAATGGAAAAATCACGCAATCTCTTTTCCAATGCCTCTTCCTTGCCTAATTGAGTAACTTCAGATTCCAGATGCTTCAAAGTACCGATACCCGACATATCATGAACATCCCGGAAAGCAGCATCTTCAAGGGCATCGAATAATACCACCTGACGTTCTACATATTGTACAAAGCGAAACAGCAGGTCCAGTTTATCCTGATCCTTTACATAAGAAGTATGCTTGATGAAGAACTCTTCAATAATCTGTTCCGGACTTTGTTTTTTCTTAAAGCCTTCTTCACAATTGTTCTGTAATAATTGCAATAAGATTCCTGTCTTTTCAATCCGATGAAAAGGAAGGGAAGTGAACAAGCTGTTATACAATTGGAATTTGATCGCTACAAAATTGCGAAACTGCTGCAAACCCCGTGTCGACTGTTGGTGCATTTACGTTGAGTTAAACTAAATAGATAATTAAGCAAGCAGTGGGCTAAAAATACGTCATATTTCTGAAACAGCCCTCGTTTAACAGCCCAAAACAGCGGTTGGACAAGGGTTTTGCCCTATTTCCCGTAAAATATAGCCCTACTAACACTTGTTATATTGAATGGGGCTATTATCTTAGCGTAGCACATCATGCAAAACAGTAGTACAAATATCACTTCATTCTTCTCCGGAGCAATTCTCATTGCTTCCACAACTACTACTACAACAACAACCCGTTAAGGGTTGTATAATTTCATATTACCATTTGGGCGTTTCGCTGTTGTAAGAAAATCTTCTTTCTAAATTTTCATTTTCAAAAATCCCTTCTCGGCGTAAAGAGAATAAAGCATATGCAGGTTCTTAAATTCGGAGGCAGTTCAGTTGCCAATGCAGAAAATATCAATAAGGTAGTAGCTATAGTAGAAAAAGCCGTAGCCAGCCAACGTACAATAGTAGTGGTATCAGCATTAGGTGGCATAACGGATACCTTATTAGCTGCCGCCAGTCTGGCTGCTAAAGGAGACGAAAATTACAAGTCAAAATTATTATCCATAGAACAGAGACACCTCGAAGCAGTGAAAGCGTTATTACCAGTAACACAACAAAGCAGTGTGCTTAGCCTGGTAAAAAAACAATGCAATGAAATTGAAGATATCTGTAATGGTATCTTCCTGTTGGGAGAACTTTCTCTTCAATCGAAAGACCGTATCATGAGCTACGGGGAATTATTATCTTCTCAGATCATCGCTCATCGTTTTGCCATCAGTGGTACAAAAGCCGTTTGGAAAGATTCACGCGAACTGATTATCACCAATGCCTCTTATGGTAATGCGGCAGTTGACTATTCCGCAACTAATGCTGCGATAAGCAGTTTCTTTCAAAATAGCAATAACAGCCTATATATACTTCCCGGTTTTATAGCCTCGAACGATAAAGGCATCACCACTACCCTCGGCAGAGGTGGATCCGATTATACTGCAGCCATCATTGGTGCTGCCGTAGATGCCGATGCTGTGGAGATATGGACCGATGTGAGTGGTATGATGACTGCTGACCCAAGATTAGTAAACAATGCCCGTATCATTCCTGCTATCTCTTATCAGGAAGCAATGGAACTAAGTCATTTCGGTGCAAAAGTGATTTATCCGCCTACCATCCAACCTGTAATGAAAAAAGATATTCCGGTATGGATCAAAAATACATTCGCGCCACAAGATCATGGAACAATCATCCAAAGAGAAGTAAATAAAAATGGTAATAGCGTTCGAGGTATTTCCAGTATGAACAAAATGTCGCTCCTTAGTTTAGAAGGAAGCGGCATGGTGGGTATACCTGGCTTCTCAAAGCGCTTATTCGAAGCATTAGCCAAAGAGGAAGTGAATGTTATCCTCATCACCCAAAGCTCATCAGAACATTCTATCTGTGTGGCCGTTGATGAAGCAAATGCGGATAAGGCAAAACAGGCAGTAGATAAAGCATTTGAAGTGGAAATTGCCAATGGCAAAGTGGATCCATTGATTGTAGAAAAAGAACAATCCATTTTGGCGTTGGTGGGTGATAATATGAAAAGTCACCCCGGCATTGCAGGTAAGATGTTTCATGTTTTAGGAAGGAATGGGGTGAATATCCGTGCCATTGCACAGGGTTCTTCTGAAAGAAATATCTCAGCCGTGATTGCATCTTCTGATGTAGCAAAAGCCATCAACGTATTGCATGAAGCATTTTTCGAAACTACTTATAAGCAACTCAACCTTTTCATTGCAGGAGTTGGTAATGTTGGAAGTAAGCTATTAGCCCAGCTGCACCAACAGAAGGAATACTTACAAGAACATTTACGCTTACAGGTAAATGTGGTAGGAATTGCCAATTCAAGGAAAATGCTTTTCAAGGAAGAAGGTATTGACCTGTCATCCTGGAAAGAAGCCTTGAAGGAGGGTACTTCAATGGAGCTCTCTTCATTCATCAACCTGATAAAAGAGAAAAACCTGCGCAACTCGGTTTTTGCCGATGTAACCGCAAACAACGAAGTGGCCAAGGTGTACGACCAGCTTCTGATGAAAAGCATTAATGTTGTGGCTTGTAATAAAGTGGCTGCCAGTTCCTCTTATGCCTATTATAAAAAACTGAAGGACTTATCAAGAGAGTTCAATTGCCAGTTCTTGTTTGAAACAAATGTTGGAGCAGGACTTCCTGTAATCGGAACCCTGAACGATCTTTTAAGAACCGGCGATAAAGTGCAACGTATCGAAGCTGTATTAAGCGGCACCCTCAATTTCGTTTTCAATAATTACAACGGAGAGAAGAAATTTACTGATGTAGTTAAGCAGGCACAGGATGAAGGGTATACCGAACCCGATCCACGTCTCGATCTTAGTGGAGTGGATGTAATGCGTAAGATCATGATATTGGCCCGTGAAGCAGGAGAACATATAGAAATGGATGATATCAGTAATAATGCCTTCTTACCTGCATCCTGCATGGAAGGTTCCGTTGCCGATTTCTATGCTTCTATGGCCAAAGAAGAAGCGCATTTCAAATCATTATATGAAGCCGCAGCGAAAGAGGGAAAGATCCTGAAGTTCGTAGCCTCCTACGAAGCCGACCCATCCGGTAAATCAAAAGCAAAAGCCAGTGTAGGCTTACAACATATAGATCCGGCACACAACCTCTATCATTTATATGGAAAAGATAATATCGTTCTCTTCTATACCAACCGCTATCCCGATCAACCATTGGTAATTAAAGGAGCAGGCGCTGGTGCGGAGGTTACGGCGAGTGGGGTGTTTGCGGATATAATGAGGACTACAACTGAGTAGTTCAAGAGGTTCAAGTGGTTCTATAAGTTCCATAAGTTGAGGTGGAACACCACACTGAAGCTCGGGTCTTCACCCTACTCGAAATCTAACTTAAATCTCAAAAAATGGTAAACTAGCCAACTACTAAGCCCTTTGGAACCTATTGAACTTATTGAACCTATTATGGAACCAAAAATTGAACCCATTTAACCCAAAATATAAAACTAATATAGAAAGTTAGAGTCTCCTGCCCCGCCACCATCGCCAACCTCGTTTGCGGCTTTGATGTATTGGGACTATGCCTGGAAGATCCATACGATATTATGGAACTGAGTTTATTGGATGAGCCAGTGATAAAGATCAGTAGTGCCGATGGGTATCCATTACCATCTGACCCTGCACAGAATACGGCTGGTGCACCTTTGATTGAGATGTTGAAAGAGATAGAAGAGAATATCGGATTTGATGGTGATCCATAAACATATAAAACCCGGAAGCGGATTAGGTTCAAGTGCCGCAAGCGCAGCGGGTGCAGTTGTTGCTGCCAATAAATTATTGAACAATAGATTCAGCAATGAAGACCTGTTGCGATTTGCGATGTTTGGTGAGAAAGTAGCAAGTGGTGTTAAACATGCCGACAATGTAGCTCCTTGTATTTATGGAGGCATCACATTAATAAGATCCATCCATCCATTAGATGTAGTTGCTTTATCAGCACCTGAATTATATGTAACTGTTGTTCATCCGCAGATAGAAGTAAAAACATCTGATGCCCGCCAGATATTACGCAAAGAAGTTTTATTAAAAGACGCCATCAAGCAATGGGGTAATATTGCAGGACTCGTAGCCGGCTTCCTAAAAAATGATTACGCTCTTATTGGAAGAAGCTTGGAAGATGTGATCATAGAACCAGTAAGAAGTATATTGATACCTGGCTTCGACGAAGTAAAATCCCAATGCAAAGAAGCCGGCGCCTTAGGCGGCGGCATATCCGGCAGCGGTCCATCCCTATTCATGTTAAACCAGGAAGAATCTATTGCACATAAAAACGAAGAAATCATGCAGGATGTATTCAAAAAAGCTAGGAATCGAATTCAAGACTTATGTGACCAAAGTGAATAAAAATGGTGTTGTTGAAGTATAAAGTAGTAAGTTGTAAGTAATAAGTCAAGAGCAAGAAGTTAAAGTATCCGCCTTAAACTACTTCCTTACTTCCCTACTTCCTAACTTCCCTACTCTCTTACTTTCATTCTCAAATTTTCATCCCGACGCGTCGGGACTCAAATTTTCAAATTCCTCCTCATGCTTTTTCTCAGCCTCAATCACCAGTCAAAAGCAGTCAGCTTCAAAGAAGCAACCATATTAGGCCAGGCTCCCGATAAGGGACTCTATTTCCCTGAAAGGATTCCAAAACTGAGCGCCTCATTCATCAGGGATATTGAAAAATATTCGAATGAGGAAATTGCGATGGAAGTGATTCGTCCTTATGTAAGTGATGATTTGAGTGAAGATGAATTAGTACGCATTGTTACTGAAACTGTCAATTTCCCTATACCATTAGTATCTATCACCGAAGGCATTTCTTCACTGGAATTATTTCATGGTCCTACTCTTGCCTTTAAAGATATTGGTGCGCGGTTCATGAGTCGCTGCCTTGGTGCTTTTGTAAAAGACAGGGCAGAGAAAGTGACAGTGCTGGTGGCTACCTCAGGAGATACAGGTGGTGCCGTAGCGAATGGCTTTTATGATGTACCAGGAGTGGAAGTGGTTATATTGTATCCTTCAGGAAAAGTAAGTCCGGTGCAGGAAAAGCAACTAACCGCCATGGGAAAGAACATCAAAGCCCTGGAAGTAGAAGGAAGCTTTGATGATTGCCAGCGAATGGTAAAACAAGCTTTTACTGATGTGGAACTGAATAAGAAATTATTCCTGACCTCAGCTAACTCTATCAATGTGGCCAGATGGCTACCCCAGCAATTCTATTATTTCTTTGCCTGGAAACAATGGACTGATAAGGGAAATCCACCTGTAATCTGTGTACCCAGTGGCAATTTTGGAAATATATGCGCTGCATTACTGGCACATATATCCGGATTACCAGCAAAACATTTTATCGCTGCCTGTAATGCTAATGATACGATACCACGATATCTTGAAACAGCCCTCTACCAACCGGGAAAGGCAGTTGCTACCCTTTCTAATGCTATGGATGTTGCTGAGCCGAGTAATTTTATACGTATTCTCGAAATTTTCCAGCAGCAATTGCCATCATTAAAGAATCGCATGAGCAGCACCAGTATTACAGACGAACAAACCCTTGATACTATCAGAAAAACATATTCGAAAAGACACTATTTATTAGATCCCCATGGGGCGGTAGGGTTTATTTCGCTGGAGCAATACCTCGACAAACACCCTCATGATAATGGGTATATTGTAGAAACAGCTCATCCTGTCAAATTCCCGGAAGCCATTCGTCTGGCAACTGGAATGGAAGTACCTATACCCGATAGTCTTACAAGCCTATTAGAACAACCTAAAAAAAGCGAATTGATATCTGCGAGCTATTCGGTTTTGGCGGAAATTCTTTCAAAAATTTAACCCCAGAGACGCGGTTTTTCGATTTAAATTCATTCTTGATTTTGAGCCACGAAGACACAAAGGGCACGAAGTTACACAAAGGGATTCCTTACTGTACGTAGCAAATTTTGATCTAACAAATACAGGCTCTCTTTGTGTTCCTTCGTGCTCTTTGTGCCTTAGCGGTTCAAAAAAAAACAAACCGCAGAGGCGCAGAGACGCAGAGGGGATTCTCCCTGCGTCTCTGCGTCTCTGCGGTTATTGTATTCCCTCTTGAACAAACAACATCCACACTCTCCAACGGAAAAACAATAACTAACGGCAACACTTACACCTATAACACAGATATTCATGCCAAAAAACTTTGAAAATCGGTTTTTTCTGGCTTATTTGTGGAACACCAAAACAACCGTCATGAAGAAAATTGCAGCGCTGTTGTTGGCTATTACATTTTACCTCTCCGGTTTTGCCAACGACAGAGATTCATTAGCTATCATTAAAGAAAGAATTCAGCACTTTACCGATTCCATAAACAATTCCATGAAATGGGAAACGGGAAAACTCAGCATTTCAAATGGCGACATCAATCTATCCATTCCTCCCGGCTATCGATTTCTGAATGCAGAACAAAGCCGTTATGTATTGGAAGAATTATGGGGTAACCTGAAAGACAGCTCTATCCTCGGGATGGTATTTCCGATTAATAAAGGTCCGATTGATGATAGCACATTTGCATTTGTAGTAACCTTTGAGCAAATGGGTTATGTAAAAGATGATGATGCCGATGATATAAATTATGATGATTTACTAAAATCACTTCGGGAAGAAAACGTAACATCTAATGCAGAAAGGGTAAAACAGGGTCTTGCTACATTTACATTGGTAGGATGGGCCCAGCCTCCTTATTATGACAAGACAAACAAGGTTTTACATTGGGCTAAAGAATACAAGGTAGAAGGTTCAGAGAGCAATACCCTTAACTACGATATTCGCATACTAGGTAGAAAAGGAGTTCTTTCATTTAATGCTGTTGGCGGAATGGAACAGCTACCAATAGTAAAAAAAGACATTTCCGATATTCTCAAAATGGCAAGTTTTACCGAAGGAAATAAATACAGCGACTTTGATCCTAAAATTGATGAAGTAGCAGCATGGACAATCGGCGGATTGGTTGCCGGAAAAGTTCTAGCCAAAGTGGGACTCTGGGCAGTCTTCGCTAAATTCTTCAAGTTCATTCTTATTGGAGTAGTAGCAGCTGGTGGTGCTATCTGGCGCTTCATCACAGGCAGAAAAAAGAAAGAAGAGGAAGCGGTGGTTACAACCGAAGCTGAACCCGTTGCAGAATCTGAAACTCCAGAAGAAAAAACAGGAGAATAAAAATACACAACCGCAGAGACGCGGAGACGCAGAGGATTTGACTCGTCCTAAAATAACTTTACACTTGTTAATAGATAACCTGTATTTGGTTTACAGGACAATGGTAGTACTAAAATAGGTTTACATTTTAAGTTTCCTCCATTGCGACCTCTTTTTGTAATAGTTTTTCCAATGGCGTTTCAGTTTTCCGATTGAGAGTGTGCAAGATGCGGAGTGAGCATATCGCAGCTGCTATGGGGCTGAGTGGCATTGTAGGTTACAATAGCCTTAGCCACATCGGCTTGTGCGGGCATAATGTCAACGTACTGTCGTTGTAATAGTTCCTCCTTCAATATTCCGTTTATTCTTTCAGCTATAGCGTTTTCCTGGGATCTCCCTTCTCTGTCATACTTATTTTGATGTTATGGGCTTTTAATAAATCAACATAGGCAAAGCTGCAATATTGAGATCCCCTGTCGGAGTGATGGATGAGTGAACTGCAATCAGGGCAACTGTCAAGAGCCATTTTAAGGGCATTAATGCATCCCTGGTTGTCAAGGAACGTGATAAGTAAACCCAACTACTTTCCTGGAATAAGCATCCGTTACCAGACTTAGATAAGCAAACTGATTGTCAAGGCAGATGTAGGTGATATCACTCACCCAGAGTTGGTTGGCACCTGATGGCTCATATCCCTTGATGAGGTTAGGTACTGAAATCCAGTGCCCGGAGAAGGTCGTCTGTGCCCTTATCCTCCGCTTCCTGATAAGAAGATGATTCTCTCCAGTAGCCTGAACAGCATCCCTGCCCATCTTGGTTCTGTGCCTTCAAAACCAGACAGCAATAACATCAGTTTCCTGGTGCCTATTCTCGGTTGTAGCTTCCTGTGTTTTTGCACTTCAACAATGATAGCAAAGCCTCAACATTTTCCTTCTCGATATATCGCCGGTGGGAATGAAAAGCTTGTTCAAGCTGTAACCAAGAAAAGAAGATGACAAGCAACGAAATTTTCACTACGCCTTACTTTTTCAACGGCTTGGTACCATACTTTTTTCTGATGGGAACTTTTAACTCTTCTTCCGCTATGTCAATGATAGCGGTAAGAGCCAAGGTAACCGCTCCTTGGCCAGTTCCTTTTGAAGGCTTCATGACGTTTCTGGGAAGTTTGTCAGTAGATTCTTTCTGCTCTATTACTGACAAATGTACTGTTTTCAATACTCTTGATGCTGACCTGGCCTTCCTTGAAACTCATCACCCACCGATTAATCGCCGAACGGCTGACGCTATGTTTTTTGAAAGGGCCCGATACCCTGACCGCCCCATTAGATACTCTTTGATGATCCGTTGTTTTATATCCATGATTTACACTTTTATGTGTAAACCTATTTCAGGACGAGACAATTCTCACTGCGTCTCTTATATACATTTTTTGAACCACTAAGACACAAAGAACACGAAGAAACTCGAAGGCAACCCTACTGGTTTCAAACTTTCAGTGTTGAGGTTACACATTATTTCCGAACCCTGGATTGAAATCCAGGGCTGCTGAATTAACTGAGCCTACGGCTCTGCATAATGATTAAATAGTTTCCGTTTGATTGGGAGAGAGATAAATTCAAATCTTGGAATTGCTGATCGAAAATAAAACGGTTCATTTAATTAGACGGAAGAGGCGTAGGCCTCGGGTTGATTTGTGTTTTCCGGAATTCATTCCGGGGTTACTAAAAAAAGAAGGCACGAAGAAACACGAAGGCAACCCTACTGGTTTCAAACTTTCAGTGTTGAGGTTACAATATTTCGAACCCTGGATTGAAATCCAGGGCTATAAATTAACCTCGAGCCTACGGCTCTGCATAATGATTAAATAGTGTCCGTTTGATTGGGAGAGAGATAAATTCAAATCTTGGAATTGCTGATCGAAAATGAAACGGTTCTTATTTAATTAAACGAAAGAGGCGTAGCCTCGGTTAATTTGTAGCCCCGGAATTCATTCCGGGATTGATTAAAAAAATAAGGCACGAAGAAAACATGAAGGAATCCCTTCGTGCTACTTCGTGCCCTTTGAGTCTTTGTGGTTCAAAATATACTTAGGCAAAAAATTACAAGTAACAAACACTCTCCAATCTGCAGCTCCGCTCTAATTCTTTAGGACATCAAGATTCGAAAATCATATAAACGAAGGAATCTTCATCTTTCAGAACCTTAAACCTTAAACATTAAACTCTTAAACACATAACAAAACCCAAACGAAAACAACAGAGGGCCAACTATTCGTCAGCCCTCTGAACTTCTCAAACTTATTGAACCTACTAAAGACCTGCTAATTCCAGACTCTTCTTCTTTATCTTCCTTATCTCCACATCTTCAATAATCGGCTCAGGTGCTAAAATCAATGAGGTATTATCTCTCCTCCACCAATTGTTCTGTTGCAATTCCTTGAATGCTATAACACCTACCAAGGTATTTACGATCAGCATCCGAATGCCATTCTTCAATCCATTCGAATTTATCTTTAGGAATGAAAGAAAGATCATCAAAGCTTACATAGATCTTCAGATAGAAATCATTTGAAAGTTCATGAGGCTTATGATAATACAATTTCTTGTACTCATAATGGTAGTCGTAACGTAAGGCTGCAATATCACTCAATACAGCTGATGCGGTTGGGAAGCTACCAGCTCCTTTACCATAGAAGAATTGCTTATCAGCAAATCCGGATTCTATAACAACACCATTATATTCATTCTTTACAAAAGACAACGGATCGCTTAGTTTCACGAATTGAGGTAAAACGAATGCCGCCACTTTCCCATCAACTAATTTCTTCGCTTGTGCTACTAACTTGATCTCGAAATTCTTTTCCCTCGCTACAACAGCATCACTTCCCTGAATACTCTGTATACCGGTAAAAAGCAGTTTATCGGGATGAGTAACTATTCCGTAAGCATGATTTACCAACAAAGTCCATTTATTCACTGCATCATATCCTTCCACATCCAACTTTGGATCTGCTTCGCAAAACCTAATTGCTGAGCCAGCAACAAAGCTTCTGAAATCCAGTTTCTCTTCAAACATCTTTGTAAGAATGAAATTGGTGGAACCGTTTACGATAGCCCTGATGGAATGCAAGAGGTCATTATCGTAATATTCTTCCAGATTTCTGATTACCGGAATTGAAGCGCAGGCAGAAGCTTCGTATAATAAAGACAAGCCAGTTTCCTTCTGTAATTGCAATAACTCCGGATAATGTTCTGCCAACATCTTTGCTGCTCGCACTTACCACTTCTTTCCACTACGCAATGCCCTGATACGATTTCAAATGCGGGTTCGCTTTCATTGATCACTTCCACTATCACATTTATTTCAGGATCGTTCAGCAGAACATCCTTGTCTGTAGTGAATAATTCGTCTGGCGCATTCCTCTTTTTAGAAGCGTCCTTGATACATACTTTCTGATTTTCGCTTTCAGTGAGGGCGTTTGCTGTAATACGCGATACAATCCTTCTCCTACTACTCCAAAACAAATAAACCGATCGTTAACTGTTTCTGTGATTCCATATTATTGATGCACTATTTTTAAATGAAGAGATGATGGTTCGTTAATGAATTGCCTTAGGGCATTCTCAATTTTCTCATATTCCAACAAAAAGCCATCATGACCAAACTCGCTCGCTATAGATAATAAACTGGCTCCGTGAATCTGTTGCTGTAAAAAACCTGCTCCTCTATCGGATACAATACATCAGATTCAATTCCTATTACAAGTGTTTTAGCAGTGATGCGTTTTAAAGCAGCTTCAAGCGATGGATAATACCGGCTAACATCATGACTATCCATAGCCTGGGTAAGACGATAACAAAGTACATTAAAGCGGTTTACCAACTTCAACCCCTGATAGCGCTGATAATTGTCCGCCGCATAGGTTACTGATTCCTGTATGGCCACGAAATTTTATCCCTGGGCTGCGTTATGGCATAACCGTTATAATGCCTGTACGATAAAAGAGCTATAGATCTTGCAGCAGCTAATCCTTTCTGTCCCGCATCAGGTGTACCATCCAGCCAGGTACCATCCGCTTCAATGGCCATACGTTGTGAAGCATTGAAAGCAACTCCCCATGGAGATAATACGGCACTTGTTGCAATCGGTACTATATGATGAAATCGTTCCGGCTCATCAATAGCCCATTGTAATAATTGCATGCCACCAGTACTTCCTCCCAAGGCAACAAATACCTTGCTTATACCAAGTTCTTCCAATAATAACTGGTAAGCTCTTGTCATATCCCTGATGGTGAAAACCGGAAAATCTTTTCCGTAAGGTTGGTTTGTCGCTGGATTAATACTTAATGGTGAAATGCTTCCATAAGGACTAGCAGGCTTATTGACACAGATTATAAAATACTGAGCCGGATCAAAAAACCTTCCTTCTCCCACTAAACCCGGCCACCATTCCGCCGGATTACTATTCGCCGTCAACGCATGAAATATCCAAACCACATTATCCTTCTTCGCATTCATCTTCCCCAACGTAGTATAAGCGAGATGGAACTTCGGCAGTTCCACCCCGCTTTCGAGAGTAAAAGGATGATTGTAGTTGAATATTTGTGTTGACATTAAACGATAATTAAAAAGTCAAAATGCAAAAAAGTTGTACGTAATAAGTATTAAGTAATAAGTAAAATACAATCCTTCCTCGTCGATCACGTCTTGTCAAAATTCTTCTTCCCTTTTTTTCCCTCCCTTCTGCCACAGTCTACCAACTCCCGACTCCAGACTATCGACTCCCGACTTGTATTACTTCCGGACTTCCCGACTTCCGGACTCTAAAACTCTACGACTTCCGGACTACCCTACCTTCGCAAATGCCTGCTCAAAATCCGCCTTAATATCCTCAATATGCTCTATCCCCACACTAATACGAATCAGATTCGGTAATACACCACTAGCTGCACGTTCTGCATCACTCAATTGCTCGTGGGTAGTGGAAGCTGGATGAATCGCTAAAGTTTTTGCATCACCTACATTGGCCAGATGACTTACTAATTGTAAGGAATCAATGAATTTCTTTCCTTTTGCTATATCTCCTTTGATTCCGAATTGCAAAACACCACCGAAACCGTTCTTGAGATATTTGGTAGCTAGAGAATGGTAAGGACTGCTCTTCAAACCTGGATACCATACAAATTCTACCTGAGGATGGGCTTCTAACCACTCAGCCAGATGTTGTGCATTCGCCACATGTCTTTCTAAACGGAGAGATAAGGTTTCCAATCCTTGTAAAAGCAGGAAGGAATTGAAAGGTGATTGAGAAGTACCGAAATCACGCAATCCTTCTACACGAGCACGTATGATAAAAGCGATATTTGGTAAACCTAATGGATTGCCTTCACCGAATACATCCCAGAATTTCAATCCATGATATCCTTCAGAAGGTTCAGTGAACTGAGGGAATTTTCCATTACCCCAATTATAATTACCACCATCAACTATAACACCACCGATAGTGGTACCATGTCCACCGATCCATTTTGTAGCTGATTCCACAACAATATTGGCACCATGCTCTAAAGGACGGAACAGATAACCACCAGCACCGAATGTATTATCTACAATCAATGGCAGGTCATGTTTCTTTGCTAAAGCTGCGAATTTTTCGAAGTCAGGGATATTCAATCTTGGGTTACCGATGGTTTCAAGATAGATCGCCTTTGTATTCTTGTCGATTTGCTTTTCAAAGCTTGATACATCATCTCCATTAGCGAAACGGGCTTCAATACCCAAACGCTTGAAGGTTACTTTGAACTGATTGTAAGTACCTCCATATAAGAAAGAAGTCGATATGAAATTATCTCCAGCCTGAAGAATATTACTAAGGGCCAGAAATTGAGCCGCCTGACCAGATCCTGTAGCCAATGCAGCTACCCCACCTTCCAATGCAGCAATACGTTGCTCAAACACATCAGTTGTCGGGTTCATGATACGGGTATAGATATTACCAAACTCTCTTAATCCAAACAGGTTTGCAGCATGCTCGCTGTTGTTGAATCCATAAGAAGTGGTTTGATAGATAGGAACAGCCCTTGATTTGGTTGTAGGGTCAATTTGTTGTCCAGCGTGCAGTTGTAAGGTTTCAAAACGTTGTGCCATAAAATAAGTTAAATGAGATTAATAGAAGTTTTTTGTCAGCAAATAAGAAGACTGGAAAGCGGGCCCATGCCCTATAGGATGATATGTAGATGGGTATGCCTTACGGCATACAACAACAACAGCAGATACAGCTTGTGAAAGCTGCAGGAGAGAAAGAAGTTTTATTGATCGCTGTTGACATCTAATGAAATAATTGTCCATAAAGATAGTAGGCTTTTGCCGAAACGGCCAAATCGCAATTCTAAAATTTAAGTTAATGGGTAGTAAATCCAGACCCCAACCCGAATATATATCGGGCTTTACTGGTTTTTTTGGTTTTGCCATGTTAAACAGTTTTGTGCTGTACAAAGACAGCGTTGATAAATTGATTATACAGGTTCAGGCAAAAACTTATAAGAAGGAATCGGGAGGAGCTTTGTTTGCACCGATGCAGCAGGTACAAAAAAAAAGCTCTTCCGACAGGTCATCGGAAGAGCTTCTATATATAAAGAGGTATAAATGAAGGCTTTTCGTCTGACTTATCTGTCCGCCTATAGCGGATGGAATTGGCACCTTGCCTCCTATGTTTCAATAACATAGAAAACAGGTTGTCAAGGCTTCATAGGGCCATACCCTCAGCCTTTCTTGATAAGTTAGTGGCAAAGAACTGATGCGAAGATAATAACTATTCTATTTTCAACCCAAACTATACAAAAAAATAGTTTAGCCCCCTTTCCAGCTTCAATAAACAACTGTTAGTTCTTTGAATGACACTCAACTGACAAACAAAAAAACAACTGGCATTTTGAAGTCCATAAAACAAACTGCTGTATATTTGTCCACTCAATTAGTAGAGTATTAAATCAATCAGGATGACTTATAAAATAAAATATATGATGCAGTGCTGCTGTTGATATTCATTATCCAGTAAAACACTTCAATCAAAATAGTCATCATGTCGCAACTCATTCAACAATCACTCATAAAAGAACTTAAGGACCTTATTAAAGGTGAATCTGCAGAAAAGCAATTGGCTATTCTGTCAGCTAAGTTTCCAGGCAAAGTTGTATTCTCAACAAGCTTCAGTGAAGAAGACCAATTGATCAGTCATTATATATTTACCCAACAGCTACCTATAACTGTATTCACTTTAGATACAGGCAGGCTTTTCCCTGAAACCTATTCCACCTGGAGCCAGACCCTTGAAAAATACAAACAACCTATAGTACCCTACTATCCTATTGCTTCTGATCTTGAAAAATTTATACAGGAAAAAGGACCTAATAGTTTTTATGAATCTGTAGAGAACAGGAAAGAATGCTGCCACATAAGAAAAGTAGTTCCATTACAAAGAGCACTTAAAGGAAATGAACTTTGGATTACAGGAATACGGGCAGAACATTCTCCCAATCGCTTATCAATGGAGCCTGTTGAATGGGATGCCGTGAATACTATCATCAAATTCCACCCATTGATGAATTGGGAAAGTGATGCAGTCAAAAAAGCCATTAACCAATTCGAAATCCCAGTGAATCCCTTACACGCAAAAGGATTCGTTAGCATCGGATGCGCCCCCTGTACCCGTGCCATAAAATCTGGCGAAGATTTCCGTGCTGGCCGCTGGTGGTGGGAAGATAGCAGTAAGAAAGAATGTGGTCTTCATGTAACTGAAAACATTACATCAGAAACAAGAGTATAAAAATTTTTGAACTATAAACCTACTAATTAAGTAGACTTTTAAAATATGAGCAATTATCATTTAAATTATCTGGAACAACTCGAAGCGGAAAGCATCCATATCTTTCGTGAAGTGGCTGCACAGTTTGAGCGGCCGGCATTGCTTTTCAGTGGCGGTAAAGATTCCATCACACTGGTTCATTTAGCCCGAAAAGCATTTGCACCGGGGAAGATACCTTTTCCATTAGTACATATCGATACAGGACATAATTTCCCTGAAGCACTCACCTATCGCGATTGGTTGGCAGAAGAAGTGAATGCTACCCTAACCGTAAGAAAGGTGGCTGATACTATTCGCCAAAAAAACCTCACCGAACCAAGAGGAAAATTCGCCAGCCGTAACTGGTTGCAAACCTATACCCTTCTGGATACTATCGAAGAGTTTCAATTTGATGCCTGTATTGGTGGTGCCAGAAGAGATGAAGAAAAAGCAAGAGCCAAAGAACGCATCTTCTCTGTTCGTGATGAATTCGGTCAATGGAATCCCAAACTTCAAAGACCAGAGTTGTGGAACTTATATAATGGAAGAATTCAAAAAGGTGAAAACGTACGCGTATTCCCCATCAGCAACTGGACAGAATTAGACATCTGGAATTATATACGCAAAGAAAACATTCCACTCCCCTCCATTTATTTTGCACATGAACGTGATGTTATAGAACACGAAGGACAATTAGTAGCCTATTCCGAATTCGTTCAACTCGATGAATCCGATAAGATACTCAAACGCAAAGTACGCTACCGCACTGTGGGTGATATGACATGCACCGCAGCAGTGGAAAGTAATGCCAGCACATTAGATGAAGTAATTGAAGAAATAATCGCCACCCGCATCAGTGAAAGGGGAGAAACAAGAATTGATGATAAGGTGACGGAGGCGGCGATGGAGGATAGGAAGAAGGGAGGGTATTTTTGAGAGTCGGGAGTCGATAGTCGGGAGTCGGGAGTTAAGTGTCGGGAAGACGGGAAGTCCGAAAGACCGGAAGAAAATACAGAGCATAAAAATTTAATTATACGTTTCTAAAATAAGTCTTTCGGACTTCCGGTCTTCCGGACTTCCGGACTACAACTAAACTATTCACAATGGATATACTCCGTTTCATAACCGCCGGTTCAGTAGACGACGGCAAAAGCACCCTCATCGGTCGCTTATTGTATGATAGCAAGAACATACTCATTGATCAGTTAGAGGCATTGGAGAAATCGACCAAGAATAAGGAAGCAGGAAGTATTGATCTTGCATTGCTAACCGATGGATTACGGGCAGAAAGAGAACAAGGCATTACAATCGATGTAGCATATCGTTATTTCTCTACACCCAATCGCAAATTCATTATTGCAGATGCGCCAGGTCATGTTCAGTATACTCGCAATATGATTACAGGTGCATCTAATGCAAGCCTTATCATCATTTTGATTGATGCCAGACAAGGCGTGGTTGAACAAACCCGCCGCCATTCAATTATAGCTTCTTTACTGAAGCTGCCGCATGTTGTTGTAGCCATCAATAAGATGGACCTTGTAGATTACTCGCAGGATGTGTACAATAACATTGTTATCGATTATTCTCATGTGGCAAAGCAACTGGGTTTACCCGATATCACATATATTCCTATCAGCGCTCTTAATGGTGACAATATAGTTGACAGTTCAACCAATATGGATTGGTATGAAGGAAAGAACCTGCTCGACCATTTGGAAACAGTAACATTGGATGAAGACATCAATCTCACCGATCCGAGATTCCAGGTACAGCTGGTGATTCGTCCACAAACAGCCTCTCTTCACGACTATAGAGGATATGCAGGAAAAATTATCAGCGGCATATATAAAAAGGGAGACAAAGTAAAAGTGCTTCCGCAGGATATAGAAAGTACTATTACCAAAATAGAAATTGCAGGAAAGGAAGTAGAAGAAGCATTTGCCCCACAAAGTGTGGTGCTGCATCTGGAACATGATATCGATATCAGCCGTGGTGACAGTATTGTAGTATCAAGCAATGTTCCAAAAGTATCAAACGAACTGGAAGTACTGCTATGCTGGATGGATGAAAAGCCATTGGTACCCGGTAACAAGTATCTATTACAACATAATAGTCGCTTGGTAAGAGCTGTAGTGCGTCAACTTGAATATAAATTAGATGTAAATAGTTTACAGCAACAGGAAATTGACAGTCCGGTGAAATTGAATGAAGTGGTAAAGGCAACTATAAAAACCGCTTCCCCTATTGTATTCGACCCTTACGAAAAAATCAGTAGTACCGGCAGTGCCATCTTAATTGACGAAACAAGCAACAGTACAGTGGCAGCTGTATTGATAAACTAATAACAAAAGAAATTATTTATGAGTTCCACTCAAGGAAAAGTGATATTGGCAGGGGCCGGACCCGGAGATCCGGAATTAATTTCTGTAAAAGCAGCACGTTGTCTCCAAAAGGCTGACATAGTGCTAACCGACCGCTTAGTGAGTCCTGAGATTTTGAAAGAATATGTGCCTGAACATATCGAAATCATTTATGTAGGGAAAGAAGGCAGAAGAGGTGTGTCTACGCCACAAAAGACCATCAATCAATTGATGATTCAATATGCAAGGGAAGGAAAATTAGTGGTTCGTTTAAAAGGTGGGGACGTATCTGTATTCTCTAATATTTTAGATGAACTACAGACACTAATTGAGAACCATATCCCATACGAAATCATACCTGGTATCTCGGCTGCCCTTGGTGCTGCTGCTTATGCGGGTATTCCATTAACAGCGCGTAATTATGCTTTAGGGGTTCGCTTTCTCACTTACTACAAAGAGAATGTGGTTACCGACCAATACTGGGCTGAACTCGCAAATACAGATGATACACTGGTATTCTATATGTCCTCAGAAACATTAGATGCCGTTGTAGACCAACTAAGAAAGAACGGAATAACATCCGACAAATACATAGCAGTAGTTGAACAAGCCACCACCATCAACCAAAATGTATATGTTGCCAACATCTCCAACCACAAGAAAGAATTTGAAGGAAAGAAATTCTCCTCACCTTCACTTGTTATCATTGGCAAGGTAGTGGCGCTTCATGAGCAATTTGCGTGGTTACGGAATAGTAATAGTCATGAGTCGTATTTTCAGGGGGCGGTGAAAGAATTGGAAGAAAGCATTTGATAGCTTTTGCTACAAATGTTATAACCGGGAAGACGGTAAAAAAAATTCACGCAAAGGGGCAAAGAAGTGGTTTTCATGTTGAAGCTTTCTGAATGAATTTAAGGGGCAAAGGGTCGCTTCGCGACGAATACAGAGCTAGGAGGCCAAAGGAGAAAAAGAGAATACAATTTCTGTGTATGAGCTTCCGAAGTATATTTTAAACCACAAAGACACAAAGAACACCAAGGAACACAAAGAGAGCTTTATTATTCAAGATATAAACTAGTATTTCACAATTAGGAATCTCTTCGTGCCTCTTTGTGTTCTTTGTGCCTTTGTGGTTCAAAAGCCAGAATGCTTTTCAAACCCGAAAACGCGTCTCCGCGTCTCTGCGGTAAAAAAACCTCTAAATCAAATACTATAATGCAAAGAAGAGAATTTCAATAAACACCCAATGCGAAGACTACATTCCGGAATTAGCAGAGACTTACTTAAAACTTATAACATATAACTTACAACTCCCTTACTTCTCACCCACCGTAATCAAATAATCAAACAGATTCACCTCCGAAGCAATCCCCAACTTCTTTCGTAATCGATAACGGCTGATCTCTACTCCGCGCACAGATATATTCATTAGCTGCGCAATCTCTTTTGTAGAAAGGTTCATTCTTAAATAAGCACAAAGCTTCAATTCATTGGCAGTGATATTCGGATGTTTCTCCTTCAACCGAACCACAAAATCGCTATGCACCGTATCGAAATGCTTGGCGAAATTCTCCCATTCTTCATCCAGATGCTCATCTTCACTCAGGGTCTTGATGATTTTACGAAGTTCAGAGATCGCATATTCATTATCTATACGCTTAATAACCTGGGCTAGTTCATTCTTGATTTTCGCCAGTAATTCTCCTTTCTTCACCAGATGCATACCTGAAGAAGCCAGTTCTGAATTCTTGAATCCCAGATCAGATTCCAGCTTTTCATTACGCAATGCTACCAATTCACTGGCCGTCTTATTTAATTCCAGTTCATGAATATAAAGCAGCTTGGCTTGCTCTTCCTCATATTGCTTCTTTTGCTGAAGAAACTTCTTACGTTGTATCCGATTCAATACTACTATTCCTCCGATAAATAAAAGAAAGTATAAAAGGTACGACCAGGTTGTTCTATACCATGGTGGCAGCACTTTAAATATATAAGTGGCGGGAGCTGACTCGTTGCCAAGGTTATTCCTTACTCTCACTTCAAATACATATCTGCCTTCCGGCAAATTGGTGTATTCCTTCTCTGTCCTGCTTGTCCAGCTCGACCAATTCTCTTCAAATCCTCTTAGCCTTGTACTGAATTCCAGATTTGACTGGAAACCATATACAGCAGAAGAATACTCAAAGCGGATTGTCTTCCATTTATAATCTACTTCCGGAATCTTATCAGCTACCTGAACCTGACTGTCATTAACATTACTGAAATAGCCTCCAAAAAGTGTACTATCGTTCACATCAATCATCCGAACATTCCTGACTTGTACTTTTAGTGCCGGCGCGTTCTGTTTGTATTTTTCAAAATTGATATTATAAAACCCTTTCTCTCCACCAAGTAAGATATTGTTCTTATCAACAGAATAGATATTCTCAAACCCGCTCAACATCTTACTATTCAGTTCTGGTAAATAGATAACCATTGGTTCTTTACCGGTAAAATCGATTACACCAAGTGTCTTCTCATGTATGAAC
>JBGAQE010000086.1:0-20094 GCA_044220885.1 Chitinophagaceae bacterium | reverse complement strand
TATTTATGTTTCATAATAAACTGTGCAATTTAACTGTGCGTGTTGACTGGGCTTTATGACTGTGATTTATAACTGGGATTTAAGACTGAGATTAATTGGATTAGCTGGGATTAAATACAGGGGTTAATTGAGATTGACGCTTCCTTCTATCCTACTGCCCTACTTCCTTTCTTCCCTACTTCCATTCTCCCCTACTTGTATTTGTATTTTCTCCTCTGATTACCAAACTCTTTGAAATTCAAGCTCTCCACCACGGACTCCCCCGACTTCCCGGACTATTCTTCCGGTCTTTCCGACTTTCGGACTTCCGGACCTAGAATTCATTTGACAATTATCAACCCATTCATCGAAACTTTTCGCCCAAAAATCGAAAGCCTAAACCCGATAATCGAATAAAGTTCCTTCCCCCCTTTTTCCTTTGCATCTTTGTTATGTCATCCTGATCATCCTATTAAAAACCGGTTACTCCTCTACTCCTCTGAAAACCGAAATTGTTATTCGTCCCTTATTAACCTTACCCGATACAAACCCAAATCGTACCCTGATCCGCATCCTTTAAAAAACCAGACCCCTGATCTCCTTGAGAAAAACCCGATCACTTATCCTTTGAATTGCAGTTATAATCCTATTACCGTCTGAAAAGCTTTAACCTAAATTGTGCTCCTATCGAAATGAACATTTACTATTGATCTACCTACAAGAATTTTAAAGCTACCTGAGGGTGGCTTTTTTTTGGCTTCATAAGAAATACATTTTACCGGGAAGGCGGAAATAAGGTTTAAGGTTTAAAGTTTAAGGTTTTCAAATTTGAAGTAGAATGATCGAAACGTAAAGGCAGTTCAAACTTAAACCTTAAACCCTAAACTTTAATTTCACACAGTAAGCCCCACTTCAGCGTGCATCGCCGGAATACTAACTTCGAAGCCTTTCTTTTGCAGTCGTAATTTGAATTGCTCCTGAACTTCTGGTTCTCCATGAACGAGGAATAGTTCTTTAACTTTTTTAGGATCCTGGCAAGCAAGGAATTGGCTGAGGTCTTCGTAGTCGCCATGGGCACTCATACTTCTTATGAATCGATTGCCAGCACTTCATACCTACTCCGAAAATCTTTACTTCCTTATCCCCATTCATTAATCGCCCGCCTACGAACGCGGTTCGCAACAACCAGTAAGAAGGATTATATTGCGGCTATTTTCAATATTATTACTGATGTGATGCTTAACCCTACCTGCATCAGCCATACCACTTGCTGATATGATTACGCATGGTTCGCTTCGGAAGTTCAACATCTTTGACTGATCCACTGTTTTCACATATTTCAATCCACGGAATGAAAATGGATCGTTATCTGATTCTAAGACTTTCTGTATGGCCTTATTGAAATACTGCGGAAATTTCTTTACTACTTCAGTAGCTTCTACACTCAAAGGACTATCCACAAAATAATCAAGTTCAGGAAGACGACGTTCCATCTCCAACTGGTTTAAAGCAAATAACAATTCCTGCGTGCGACCAACACTGAAAGCAGGAATAATCAACTTACCCTTTTTCTTTATACATGATTTCTCTATCCATTCCAATAGCTGGTCGGGAGTTGTGGTATTAACATCATGGAGACTGTTACCATAGGTTGATTCCAATAATATAAAATCTGCCTGAGGAAATACCTGAGGAGATTTCAATATCACATCACGATATCTTCCAACATCACCACTGAATGTGAGTCGGGTGATTTTTCCATTTTCTGTGATCTTGAGGTGAACGGCTGCACTTCCAATGATATGTCCTGCATCTGTATACAGTACTTCCACATTCTCATCTATCCGAAACCAGTCTCCATATTCAACCGCATGAAACATACCGAAACAGGCTTTTGCATCTTCAACGGTATACAGTGGTTTTAAATACGGAAGGCCATCGGCTGCCCTTTTTTTATTTACATACTTAACATCATCTTCCTGAATTTCAGCTGAATCTTCAAGAAGAATGGCAGTAAGTTCTTTGGTTGCTGGAGTACAATAGATATTTCCACCAAACCCGTCCTTAACCAATTTTGGAATCAATCCGCTATGGTCTATATGGGCATGCGATAAGATAAGAACCGAAACTTCACTTGGTTCAAAACCCCAATTCCTGTTCAGGGCATCAGTATCTTTCCCCATTCCCTGGAACAAGCCACAGTCGAGAAGATATTTTTTCCCGTTAGATAATGATATGAGGTGTTTTGAACCGGTTACTGTTTGGGCGGCGCCATGGAATGCAATCTTCATACTCTACTACCTCAAAGAGGATTTGGTTTTATATAGTTATAAACTAGCAAAAGATTTAACGGGAGGACTTTGCTTTAAATGACCATGTTATAAAAAATTCAGCCACTTTTTCTCCGGCTTCATTTTTCCCTGTAGATGTAACAACAAGTGTTTGACCTTCTCCAGTTGAAACCGCCCTTTCAATCGTTTGTTTCAGCGCCTGTCCTTCTTCACAAGTGAAATAGGTGCGTCCCACAGCTTTTTTATGGTAATGAGCTTCCATCTTTATCACCAGCATTGAAACTGAAGGCTGACGTTTATGAATATGTGCTAATGCCAGGATACCAGTACTCATTTCAGCTGCCATTGCCAAGCAGGCAAAATAGGTGGAGCGAAAAGGGTTTTGCGAAAACCATTTAAAGGGGACGGAAACCGTACTTGACTGTTCAGAGATTTCCCTCACTCGTACACCGCTAAAAAAAGCACTCGGTAGCTTTAATAGCATAAACATCCTGAACTTGAAAGGATGTTTTACCATACTGATAAAAGATTCGGCACCTTTACTCATGGTCAGTAGTTCTTGTATTCGGCAGGATCAAACGCTTTCGGTGACCAATGCATAAAGAACTCCATCACTTTTTCCTTGCTATAGCCTTTATCATGTTCCAGATAAGCACTGTTCTGTGTATGGAGGTACTTTCCTTTCCCATCCAAAACTATAAAAACAGGAAACCCGAAACGCTGTGGATATCCGTAGCGGGCAAGGATGTCTTTGTTCTTATTTTCAGGACTATAATTCAGATGATAGACAACATAGTTTGCATTTATCAGAGAATCGATTTGTTTGTCCTTTGTGGTAAACTCATGAAAACGGGCGCACCATATACACCAGTTACCACCGATTTGAATGAAAACATGCTTACCTGTTTTACCTGCTTCCTCAATAGCTTTTTGCAATGCCTGATCAGCATTTTCAGTGGGACTATACAATTTGAAAGTCTTCATATCCACATCTGCCTTTGCTACTGGTGCAGTATTCTGTGATAATAATACAGATGGGATTGCTAATGAAAGAGCTAACAGGAATGCCAATTGAAACTTCTTCATGTAAAAATTATTATTGTTTATCGATCTCAATGATACTTGCCACTACTTGATTTTCATTTCCTGAAACAGAAAATTCCATAGTTCCTTTAGAACTGCTTTGAAAACGTACATTTCTCACTAAAGAACCGGAAAGCGCTGCATTCAACCTTTGTCCATAATCCTGGTTTGGATTCTTACTGATTTCCTGATTCAACTTATACCAATCTAACGGTTGTTTACTAACTACAACAGCCATCATATCACGGGTTCCGATACTATCGGGCTGCATGCTTTTATCTTTTGGAAACATACGGAAACCAGTGATGCCACAAAAAGGAGAGTATTTTGTTTTTGACGCATCTTCTTTGGTTGGATAAGGGAAAAGGGTATAGCTTGTTCCGTCCGTTTCCTTTCCAAAAACATACACATAACATTCTGTAGAATTCTTGACTTCCATTTTAAAACGGGTGCCTAATTTAACGGGAGAGACGGTTTCAAACCTGTTATCGCCACTACTTCGAAGTGGAATATATCCGGCAGGAACCGTTTTCTTTCCATCGTATGTTACTGCCACTAATCCTATCTGACATTCGAAACTTTGGTTAGCAGCTGCTCCTACTTTCTGCATAGGTTCCAGGCCATACGCTTCCCTAACGAAATACTTGAAATGATTATAGCGGACCCAGGCGAAACCATTGTTACCCCATTGCGAACCCCAACTATTCATAATCAGGAATGAACCACCATATTTAGTATCATCATATCCTACAACACACATGGCATGTCCACCAAAACCCATTTGTGATTGGTCATCTGGTTCGGGATTCCAAACATCCTGTCCCATCATAGACTGCATAAAGCTGGGTCCTACCATCATCCCTATTACTACCGGTGCTCCTTGTGCGAGATTTTCTTTTATAGCGCGCAGATCCAATGCATTATTCCTATCCCCTTCCGACAAGCGGTTAAATCCTCTCATCTTGTATTGGGAGGCTTCCTGCATTAATTGCTGATTTGGCTGACGGGTACAATCCTGATCAGTGTATGGAAATGCTTCATATGGTACAGCTCCTTTACCTGTCATAAATTCCATCGCCTTTATGATATAGGAACCCTGACACCCTTCGAGGCCTATTTGGTTATAAAGGAAAGAGGGGCTGAATTTAACCTGGTCACCTTGTTGGCCAGTTCTTGCTGCTTCCACGATGGATCTGGCTCCATAGGCACTACTCCACGCTACGCAGCTACCTTGTTGTCCCTGGTCACCAACAGCTGGAGCATACTTTTGCAGGTTAGCACTTTCAGGAAGTGGGTTCTTTGTATCATCTTCAGTAAGTGGTTCGTAGATATTTGCTTTCTCACATTGCTTGGGATCCAGGACTCCTCCGGTAGCTAATTGCTGAACCACATCAGCAATATTGCAACCGCCACCACCTTTGTTCAGGAAGAAATAACCTCCTACCAGAATCACTAACAACAATATCATCCCTTTTCCGCGGAACAAACCAAACAGCAATGGCAACAGACTGAAAAGGCCGCCACCGCCTCCGCCGCCTGGTCCAACTGGGAATCGGCCACCGCCTCCTCCTCCACCGCTATTATCGTTATTGTTATATTGGTCTGGTTGATCCGGTTGGTCATCCGTCATTCGGATTGGCATAGTAAAGGTTTTTTGGTTTCTGTCTAAAAATAATGAAGATTTTGATAGGAAGATGGTGCTGTGTAAAAAAGAGTAGGGAAGTAGAAGGTTCAGTTTATTCTGGCTTTTTCTGACCCTCAGAGACGCAGAGACGCAGGTTTGAGAAAACAGCCGAACCACATAGAGACATAGAACATAGATACACATAGGGATGTTCTTGTATAGGAGGGAGCAGGGTACATAGGCTTCGCTGTTTATTCACCAGAATTTAATGAGGGAAATACCCGAAAAATTGGGGAAACCCTCTTCAGATGTCATCTCCCGAGGAGATGACATCTCGAAAAAAGAGAATTTTCTACCGCAGAGACGCGGAGACGCAGGTTTGAAAACAGCCGAACCACATAGAGACATAGAACATAGATCACAAAAATAATTGAGGGATGTTCTTGTATAGGTTAGGGAGCAGGGTTACATAGGCTTCCTGTTTATTCAACAGAATTTAATGAGGCAAAATACCCGAAAAATTGGGGCCGAGAAAGTCTTACAGATGTCATCTCGGGAGATGACATATCATTTTTCACCGCAGAGACGCGCTTATTTCTTATTCTCGCAGGTTTGAAAAAAAGCAGCCGAACCCACATAGATTTGGCACATAGATTGAATTCATAGATATATAAATGCATAGGTGATGTTCTAGTATCAGGATAAAAATATCTCACTTGCAGATTTTAAAGACAGGTACATATTTTTGGGCTTCGCTGTTTATCAAATCAATAGCCGATCAATATTCTAAAGCAGGGAAATCAACCCGAAAAAGGTAATGGGAAACCCAGAAAAAATATTTAGTTGGCTTCAGATGACATCTGAAAATCTCGCGCGTACCTTTCAGAAGGAATTATAGTTTGGAAATCGCCTTAAAATGAAGTGAAATAATATAGAAATCACAAAGATGAGATTTAAAAACCTACTTGCGGTGAAATTGCGCCGCAAAGCGACACTTTGCGCGAATAAAAACTTACCAACTTTGCGCCTTTGCGTGAAAAAACCTCAAAACAAATCCACCTGACCCACCAATAAATCATCCAGGTTTTCCCGACGGCGGATAAGATGCGGCTGTCCGTTTACAACCAGCACTTCAGCAGGACGGAAACGGCTATTATAATTAGAGGCCATTTCGTAACAGTAAGCACCAGCATTGCGGATAACCAGCAGATCTCCTTCGCGTATTTCAGGCATGGACCTGTTCTCGGCAAAAGTGTCTGTTTCGCAGATATAGCCAACTATATTGTAATGCTTGTGAGAAGCAGAGGGATTGGAAATATTATCGATCTTATGATATGACCCATAGAACATGGGACGGATAAGATGATTGAGTCCTGTATCGATGCCAGCGAAATTATGCTCGGCAGATTCTTTCAGCACATTCACGGCTGTTACAAAGTGACCCGCTTCACTTACCATATACTTTCCGGGTTCAAACCAAACTTGCAGGTGCTTACCAGTTCTCTTCTTAAAGATTTCAAACTCTTCAGCCACTTTTTGACCGAGTTGTTCTATATCTGTTCCGTGTTCATTGGGCTTATAAGGCACTTTAAATCCACCTCCCAGGTCAACCACTTCCAATTCAGGAAATAACTGAACAACTTCCAGTAACACTTCAATACCACGCGCGAAAACTTCAACGTCTTTTATCTCGCTACCTGTATGAATATGCAGGGTACGTATAAACAGACCGGTTTCCTTTACCAAGGCTAAAACTTCATCCAATTGCTCGAGAGGTATACCGAATTTACTGCTTGAATGTCCGGTTGAAATTTTCAGGTTTCCACCAGCCATGATATTGGGGCGAAGCCTGATACCTACCGGATAGCTATGACCGTATTTTTGTCCGAATTTCCTAAGGTTTGAAATACTGTCTATATTAATATGGACTCCGAGATCGTGAGCAGTTTCTATTTCAGAGAAATGGATATTATTGGAAGTATAGAGGATGTTTTCTGGAGCATAGCCGGCTTTAACAGCCAACTGTACTTCGTTGATAGAACTGCAGTCGATATTGCATCCGATACTTTTTACATACTTCAGCACGCTTATATTGGTAAGTGCTTTAGCTGCATAGAAGAAGCGAACATCAGCTTTTGCGAAAGCCTTCAAGAGGCGTTCGTATTGTTCTTTTATCTTTTCAGCATGATATACATAAACAGGTGTGCCCCAGGTAGCAGCTATCTGTTTTAAAAGTTCATCGGAAAGTACTGTTGCCATATCTGCGAATATAGGGTAAATATAAAGTGCCCCGTAAGGGAGTTAAACCAAAACGGGGCACAACAATCGTTCTATAAAATTATTTGTCTTCTTTGTTCTCGTCGGTTTCATCCGGCTCTTCACCATCACCTTCTTCCTCTGTATCGGGCTCCTGGAATTCTTCTTCCTCTTCAATCACTTCCTCTTCAGCAGCTTCCAATTCATTGGCAGCTTCTTCTATTTCCTCTTCGCTCATGGTTTCTGAAGCAGGTTCTTCAGATACTACTTCTACCAATAATTCTCCGGTTTCTGTAACAACGAAAGTGGTATCTTCTGAAACTTCCCCTTCTATATCAACCAATTCTTCGGAAGCGGGTTCTTCCTGAACGGCCATTCCTTCATTCATCATGGTAGGAGTAACCAGGTTTTCGTCGAATATCTCTTTCAGCTTTGGAAGGTCTTCGGCTGAGTTGATGCCGAAATAATCCATAAAGCTTTTTGAAGTGGCATATACTAATGGATGACCAGGCATGCTTTCGTTTCTGCCGGTAATCACAATAAGATCTTTTTCCAATAATTTCTGTACTGCATAATCACTACTCACCCCTCTGATAGCTTCAATCTCAGCTTTTGTTACGGGTTGTTTATAAGCAATGATGGAAAGGGTTTCGAGAGCTGCTGTTGACAAGCGTTTCAGGAATTTTTCACCGTTCAGTTGGGCAACTGTTTTATGATAGTCCCTTTTTGTAAGGAATTGCCAGCCACCACCACTCTGGCGGATTTCGAATGGATAGAATTCTGATTGGTATTTTTCAAGAATTCCTTCAATAGAAGATTCGATCTGGTCAAGCGTGATCTTATCTTCCATGAATCCGAAAGCATTATTGATAAGTTCGGTAAGTTCCATTGATGTCAATGGCTTATCGCTCGCGAAGATGAGCGCTTCAATATGTGGTATTAAATTAGAAATCTCCATAACTCCATTTGCTGATTTGCGAATTAATTGAAAGTGCGGATTAGAGCAGCACGAAATAAATAAAATTCGCACAGTAGCCCATCGGCAAATTTGCACATTTTATCTACTATCCTTTCAAAGCCGCTGCACCGCTCACAATCTCAGTAAGTTCGGTTGTGATGGCAGCCTGACGGGCCCTGTTATAGGAGATTTTCAGTGTTTTCAACATTTCATTGGCATTCTCGGTAGCCTTATCCATGGCAGTCATACGAGCACCATGTTCAGAGGCATTACCATCGAGAACCGCCTTGTATAATTGTGTGTTGAGGATTTTTGGCATCAGTTCCTGAATCAGCTCTTGCTTAGCAGGCTCATAGATGAAATCACTTTTCTGAGCGCCTTCTTTCTTGGCAATCTTAGCGATTGGAAGGTATTGTTCTACAACGAAACGTTGAGTAGCGGCATTCTTAAATTCGCTATACACCAATTCCACCTTATCGAACTCCTTGTTTTCAAAAGCCTTGATAGCTGCTTGTGCACAAGCCTGAACGGTTTCAAACTTTAGGTTGAGATAGATATCCTTGTATGTGGCGTCAGTATTGAACTTGTTTTTCAGGAAATGCTCATATCCTTTTTTACCGATTGTCCAGATAGTAACATTGCCTTTTGCAAACTGGGTTGCATATTTTTCTCTGATAGTCAGTTTAGCCAGCTTAATGATATTGGCATTATAAGCACCGCATAATCCCCTGTCGCTGGTAATTACGATCATCAACACTTTCTCTTCAGCTCTTTCTGTTGAAAGGCTCATTCCCGCTTCCCCTTCGCTATTACTTACGATATTGCTAAGCAGTTCCTGGAGTTTCTTTGCATAAGGGCGCATCTGAACGATACCGTCCTGAGCTTTACGAAGTTTGGCAGCACTAACCATCTTCATCGCCTTTGTAATCTGCTGAGTGTTTTGAACCGATTTGATCCGGTTTCTTACTTCTTTTAACTGACCAGCCATTTCTTAGTAATTTTTACTTTTTCGAGTTAAGGATAACAGACCCAGTTGCTCTTCACCAATACCGTTTTCACGCAAAGCCTCTTATCAGGGCGCAAAGGTAACGGAATGGCCTCAAAATTCCAGTTGGGTGCAGGAATTTTGTAGGCGATTTTTCCACCAGGAAACCACCCTTAAAAAACAGGGCTTTCCCTTCACACTGAAGGGTTTAGGGGTTCTTTAGGCCGTTTTTATCCTGATAAGCCCTCCCCTTCACTGTTAAAGTCTGTCTTTTTAATTATCAGAACAAAATTTTCGTGACTTTTGCCATAGTTATGGCAAAAAAGACGATTAAAAAGGAAAAGCCTGTTATCCTCATTACGAACGACGATGGAATTATGGCCCCAGGTATCCGCAATCTGGTGGAAGCGGTAAAAGATCTGGGAAAAATTGTAGTAGTGGCTCCGGATAAGCCGCAGTCGGGCATGGGACATGCCATTACCATTGGTCAGCCTCTTCGCTTGCATGCTTCCACACTTTATGAAGGCATAGAAGCCTACCAGTGTTCAGGTACTCCGGTAGATTGCGTGAAACTGGCAGTCGACAAAGTACTGCACCGAAAACCAGATATCTGCTTGAGTGGCATCAATCATGGCGCTAACCACTCCATCAATGTAATCTATTCCGGCACCATGTCGGCCGCTGTTGAAGCAGCCATCGAAAGCATTACTTCCATCTGATTTTCATTACTCGACTATAGTATTGAAGCCGATTTCAGCGTGGCCAGGAGCTATGCCCGGATGATTGTACAGAAAATGTTACAGAACCCGATCGATAAGCATTGTGTATTGAATGTAAATATCCCGGCGGTAAAAGAGGAATTGATAAAAGGCATCAAGATATGTCGTCAGGCTTATGCGAACTGGCTCACGGGTAAATTCGTGAATTTTGATAAAGGAAAAGATACCGATGTATGGGCATTGAAAAATAATTATGTGAGTGTTGTGCCTGTACAATTTGACCTGACTAATTACGTTCTTAAAACCCAACTCGAAAAAACCTGGAAACCCTGATGTTCAAGAAAGATAACCTCCGATTCGGAATGCTGCTTGGATTCTTAGCCCCGCTTATAAGCGTTATAATTTATTATTTCATCCGTTTTTCACAGTTCTCTGTGTCGGATGTATTGCATTTCATGGCTGAAAACAAAAACCAGATTACAGCTATCACCATTCCTTGCTTATTATTGAATATCGGGCTTTTCACTTATTATGTAAATACGCAGCGCGACAAGACTGCCAAAGGTCTTTTTGTACTGACATTGATTTATGCAATAGGTGCCTTGGCCCTGAAGTTTTTACTCTAAATCGTCACCGCTGATTTTCCCTTACTTTGCAGCATAAATGGCTCGTTCCTGATGCGTTATTATATTATTGCAGGAGAGGCTTCCGGTGATTTACATGGAAGTAACCTGATAAAAGCTATCCGCAAAACAGATGCTACTGCCAGCTTTCGTTGCTGGGGAGGAGATATGATGCAGGCTGCAGGCGGAGATCTTGTAAAACATTACAGGGAACTGGCTTTTATGGGATTCGCCGAAGTGCTGATGAACCTGCGAACCATTTTCAAAAATCTTGCCTTTGTAAATCGGATATTTCCAGCCACCAACCAGATGTTCTGATACTGATCGATTATCCGGGATTCAATTTAAGAATTGCAGAATGGGCCAAGAAAGAAGGCTTCAAGGTTATCTATTATATATCTCCGCAAGTATGGGCCTGGAAAGAAAACAGGGTGAAGAAAATGAAAACCTGCATAGACCTTATGCTGGTGATACTTCCATTTGAAAAGACTACTATAAGAATAAGTGGCAATGGGAGGTTAGTTATGTGGGGCATCCGTTGGTGGAGGTGATTGACGAGTTTGAGTCGGAAGTCAGGAGTCGGGAGTTGGAGTCGGGGAGTCGGGAGTCAGAAGTCGGAAAGTCCGGAAGACCGGAAGAAAGAGAGTACCATAATAGCATTGTTGCCGGGGAGCAGGAAGCAGGAGATATTGAAGAAGTTACCGGTGATGCTGGAAGTGAGTAAGGATTTTCCGGAGTATCAGTTTATGGTGGCAAAAGCGCCGATTGGATGATTCATTTTATGAACCACTGCTGGCACCTTATCCTAACGTAAGTTCTGTCAATCAAAAAACATATTTTCTATTAAGCAAGGCAAGAGCTGCATTAGTTACAAGTGGTACTGCCACTTTGGAAACGGTTTTATTCGGCGTTCCTGAAGTGGTATGTTATAAAGGAAATCCTATCTCCTATCAAATTGCGAAAAGGATCATCAGTATAAAATACATATCACTTGTCAATCTTATCATGGACAAACTGGTTGTAACAGAGTTGATTCAGGATGATATGAATGTGAAGAATATACGAAGGAACTATCTTTACTTCTGACCGATAGCAAAAAGCAAACAACTGAAGAAAGATTATAAGGAACTGAGGCTATTATTAAGTGAGGGAGGACATGCCTCCGATAATGCTGCTAAAAAAATCAGGGAATATCTACAACCCTAGTGCTTTTTAAAAACCACCAGTTTAAAGAACATAATAACCAGGGCCAGCAAAAACAGAAGGATAGATAATCTGTTGATGCCATGCATATATTTCAGCCATTGGGTACGGGGTTCATTGGGATCCCGTTTTTTTATATAGAGGTATTCTGCTACTTGCTTGATGATTCCCATATGTCGTTTTTAATTGGCAGCCCCCAAAAGTAACCTTTACAAAAATCATTGTTATTTGTTAAAGGGATTGGCTGTGAAAGGGTTCTTGCTTCAAACATACAGACATTGAAAATATGCGCTCAATCATAATCCCACTCATCGTGCAAAAGTACCTTGTGCTGGTTCCGGCATAAACATCCAAACCAAAACAGGGCCGGCGTACATCAAAATCAAAGACATATGAAAGTACAAATCAGAATCTGGGCACTATTGCTCTTTTTAGCACTAGGCTCATCAGCCTGTAATAGCAATGAAACAACGGCAGCGACTGAGCCAACTGCTTCAACTGATGCTCCGTTAACCGGACAGTCGGGTAAAAGATGACCAATCTCAAAAAGATGTTGTAAAGATTGCTGTAGGCAGTGCCGACCACACAACATTGGTAAAAGCATTACAGCAGGCGGATTATGTTGATGCTTTATCGAATGCAGGACCATTCACTGTATTTGCTCCGGTCAATGCTGCGTTTGACAAGTTGCCCAAGGGTACTGTTGAAGATTTGATGAAACCTGAAAAGAAAGATGCGCTTCGCTCCATATTGGAATACCATGTTTTTGTTGGTATTGAAACCCGAGATGCTTCAGGATGGTCAAACATACGGGCAAGCAAGTGGTGAAAACATAACCATACATATGAAAGATGGAAAGTTGATGGTAAACAATGCCCATATCCTGGCTTCAATACCTGCTTCCAATGGAATAATACATGTAATAGACGAAGTAATTATTGCCTCCGGCAAAATAGTTTTTTAGCGAGGGTATAATTGAGAAGTACATCCCGTCATTTGGCGGGATGTTTCATTTACCTGATATAGAATCTGGATGAAGAACTTTGATTTGCATAACAGTTGCAATAGACACAGCCCTTTGCTTTGCCAGCTCTGCCACATCTCCTTTAAAATAAAGATCAACAGTTTTAAGAACAAAGATTTCCATTGCTGAAAATGAACAGGAAGCAAGGGCGACAAACTATGCAGATGCTGATGAACAGGCATTGGGTTCCCCTTATAAACAGCGGGATCAAACAATATGGATTCCCAGAAATCATACATCCGGGGCAAATGCTTTTCCCAATTCACATTTGCCACATCATTGAATAAATATCCAATAGTGGGATCTTTCCTTCACCTTATCATAAAAGGCATTAACCAATACTTCTATATCTTGTCTTGATGAAATATCTATACTCATAATTCAAACTTTAAAACCGACTACAAATCCCTTCTGTTGAATCTTCTTAAGGATAGCCATAATGGGATAAACGCCCACAACAACAAGATGCTAACCGCCAAACTCATGCCCCAATAGCTTCCGAAAAAATCTTTGAATACAGCGCTGGTAGCACCCATCAAAGCAGAGATATCCAACTTCAAAAGTATCAATACTCTTGCCAAATCAATCGGATTCAAGGCACTCACAATCAACATCGGCTTTTCCATTGGATAGTCCATGAATTGAAAAAGCAGAAAAAGAACGATACCGTCGAATATGAGTGTGAAATAAAACCAGAGCATTATTGAAATGCCTATTCCCTTTGCTTTATCTCTGGTCAACACAGAAGCAAGTAAGGCTATTGCAACAAATATGAGCGTAATCAATAAACCCATCATAACCATCACTCCTCCTGATTCAAATGGGGCATATAAAAGAATGGGGATAGCGGCACCAACAAAAAAAGCGAAACAAAGTGCCAGTGACAATCCAGCAAAAATACTCAGCCAGAGGCTAACCCTTTTTAAGGGTTGCGCCACCAGCAATTCAATAAATTCCGTGGCATTATATACATAAATTGTAGAAAACACAATGCTCACAAGCGGTACAATAATCAAAATGATATTCAACAAGCTAAGCACTCCTTTGGAGGGATTGTCTTCAAGATTGAAAACGCTGAATGATATTACAAGCAGAAGTACTGTATAAGCCAGCACAATCTTATTCCTCAATAAATCGAGCAGAACATATTTTATAATCTTCTTCATGATGGTCTTTTTTGCATTACCTGCGCAATAGCTCTTGACAACCTCATTTCACCAGTGTCTTCTTGCAATTGAGCAAGCGATTTATGAAATCGGAGATCTCCATCCTGCATATAAATCACTTCAGTAATGATATCTTCAAGGTCGCTAAGGATATGAGAAGTGATAAACAAGAGCTTTCCTTTAGCTTTTTCTTTTCTAATCTTATCTTTTAAAATTTCAGTGGCAACAGGATCAAGTCCTGCTGTTGGTTCATCAAGAATCAAAACATCTGGCGAGAATAAGAACGCCAATGCCGCACTAACTTTTTGACGGGTACCTCCAGAAAGGGTTCGCATTCGTTTGGATGAAATGTTTTCTAACTCAAACAGCTTCACCAATTCTTCATCGAGAACAGGGTTTGCCTTTTTCCGGATATCTTTCATCATATCGAATATCTGAGCGATAGTCATATTTTCAGGATATCGTCCTGTTTGAGGCATATATCCAATATGCTGACGGTATTGCCAATCGTGTGAAATGTTCTGCTGATTGAAAGTGATGAAACCGCTATCTGGAACAACCATCCCTAACAGGCATTTAATAAATGTCGTTTTTCCTGAGCCATTAGGACCAATAAGTGAAATACTTTGTCCCCTGTTGCAGGTTACACTCACATTATTAAGTGCAGTGAGTTTTCCAAACTTCTTAGTAACATTTGTAGCGATGATCATAGCTTAATATTTACTCCCATGCTATGGGTTTCATTTTCGGGTGGTCGTCTTTCAGGTTTTCTGGAGTAAGACCTGGAATTACTTTTTCAGATTTATCAAGAAGGCTCACCATGAAGCTTCTAAATAACATGAGCGATGTTGGATTCCTTTCTACAATCATGGAATAGACACTAACAGGCCTGAAAGGAATATCTCCGATTCCATTGTGATTGAGGTCGTAGCCTTCATACTTATCCCAGTAATTGCTGTCGAAAGTGCTCAAAACAAGGGTCCCATTAGTGGCAACATCGAAACTGTTACTGGAAAAATTATTTTGGATGAAAGAATTACCATCACAACTTGCTTGAATTTTAAGGGCCCAGCCGTTATTGGTAAAAGAGTTTTTTGAAAAAGCCAATCGATTACTTCCTTCCATATAAACTCCTGTACTATTCCTCCTGAACTCATTACCTGAAATGGTTCCATCAGAAATCTCTTTCAAAAGAATGCCATATGAGGAAGCCCCCCAGTTGTCAATGAATTTATTTCTCAACATATCAACGTGGTGAGAGAACATTACCGCTACACCAGCACCATTGTCTGAAAATGTATTGCCTATATATGTGTCGTTATTAGAGAACATAAAATGCAGTCCATACCGCACATTATCATAACTATTATTTCCCTTGATTACAGAGTTCGTTACAAACTCAAAATAGATTCCATCCCTGTGACCTGTAATTGTATTTCCCGAAATCTGCATACTATCGCTTTTCCAGCAATGTATACCGTTGGCCGAGTTCAGTTCATCTTTTGCATTCGATGTAAGTTTGTTACCAACAATGATGCAATTGGAACCATGCTGGCTATATATTCCGAAGAAAGTATTTACTAAAACATTATTCCTCACAATCACATTCCTAACATTAACGAGTCTTATAGCGGCTATATCGTTGTAGCTGGAATAGCCGCCGTTCATTACCGTCAATCCTTCAATTATCACCCCATCCCTGTTAACAACCAGAATTTCATTTTTCTTCTCCCCGTCAATAACCGGCCCTCCTACTCCTTTAATAAAAACCCGCTTATTTACGTTGATAGTATTCTCTCTGTATGTTCCCTTTTGAATAAGTATTGTGTCGCCATCATGTGCTTTGTTGATAGCATGTTGAATGGCCTGAGGCTGGTCCTTTTCCCTGACAATTATAGTATTGGAAAAGCCCAAAGCTGCATTCAGAATAAAAAATATCAGAAGAAGCTTTTTCATTTATTTGATACTTGGTCCCAGTTGATGGTTTCGGCATTGTTGCTGCTTTTTTATCTTTTCCATTGAATCCATATTGGAAAAGGCAGCAATATTGGCACCCATGGGACTTTTAAGAAGTTCACTTTTTATCAACGACACGTTAGTCAATATGATCAGGTTTCCATTTCCAGAGTAATCAATCAGATATGTGTCTTTAGTTTTCTCTGTACTTTTTCTCTCTTTTTCAAAAGATAACATACAATGGATATCATCGAATTTGTAGAGTTTTCCCTTTTCAGTAATTATCTCACCTCCAAATCGATTATCTGTAATTGTCATTTTACAATAGTCGCAAGCATCAACACCTAACTTAAAAGGTTGGGGTGCAGTTGAACAACTATTTAAAGCAAGTGTGAATGCCAATGCTGCTATTACCTTTATTGCAGTGTTCATTTTTAATGAAGCTCTCCATTTCTTCCATTCCATAACAACAGCAGCCAGCATCAAAACTGCAACAGCAATGAAAATCCATCCACCTGTATCAGGTATTGAATACACTCCAAAATTGAGTAATTGCTTAAAGCCTATTAATGGGGGCTGATAGCTCATTCCCGGCACTTGAATAGGAGCTGTCGGGTCGAGATTGTGACCATAATTATATTCCCACCTATAAAAATCTATCATAGCTGTAATAGCAAAAACCATATAGAAGGCTACCCATGCTAAGAAGAACCATCTTCGTTTGTATAAAAAAGCAACTAATCCAAAGAAAACCAGGGTTCCGATTATATAGGGCAGTACAGCGAATTCAGGGAAATCCTTTTCATGAAGAGTACGCATTCCTATATAATGATTCAACCCGTTTACTATATCTACACTACCTCCCATTTTTGAAGCGTAAATTTTCAACTCTAATCCTTCAGGATATTGAGGCGCGGTCAATTCAATACTCCACAGGGGAAGAAATATCACACCTATCAAAGAGAGCGCCGTAACAATTGTAATTATCCGGGTCAGAGGAGTAATGGTAGCTTTCATGTCTTCCTTTTTACATAAATTAAAAACCGATGGATAAAATAAGGCAGGTAAGTATGAATCTACCAACCTGCCCTACTTCATTTTCATAGTTATCTATTTTTGGGCCGGCGGGGCTGTTTCTGTTGCTGGAGCATTTGTCTTGCCCACGCTAAAAGTCAGCGGCACATTACTTCCTGCAGGAGATACTCTGATATATCCTTGCATTTCCTGGTGAAGGGCACTACAGAAGTCGGTGCAATACATTGGGAAAACTCCAACGCGATCCGGCACCCATTTCAAAGTCTGAGTTTCACCAGGCATTATCAAAAGTTCAGCATTGGCAGCACCTTTCACAGCAAATCCATGCGGCACATCCCAATCCTGCTCAAGATTTGTAACATGGAAGTAAACCTCATCACCAATCTTAACCCCTTCAATATTATCAGGAGCAAAATGCGAACGGATAGCTGTCGCATATACATGTACTTTATTTCCTTCACGAACCACTTTCGTTTCTTTCTCCCCTTTACTTACATATGGATTCGCATTATCTTCAATTCTGTATATCTTCTGAGAATTCTTCATGATCAGTTCAGCAGGCGCTGCCTGGGCATAGTGTGGTTCACCGATCGTTGGAAAATCGTTTATGAGTTGCATCTTATCGCCACTGATATCAAAAATCTGGGCGCTTTGAGCTAATTCTGGACCAGTTGGCAGAAATCTGTCTTTTGTAATCTTATTATAAGCAATCACATATTTAGGAGAAGGCTTACGTGAGTCGCCACCTGGAATACACAAGTGACCGACAGAATAATAAGTATGGGCTCTGTCAAGAACTTTCAGGTCCTTGATATTCCACTTAACCAGTTCAGATGTTACGAAGAAGGAAGTATAAGCATTACCTTTTCCATCAAATTCGGTATGCAAAGGTCCAAGACCCGGCTTCTTCACTTCACCATATAAGGCGGCTTCATATTTGATTACAGGGATACCACCAAACTCGCCATCGTAGGCTTTGTCGGCAATAGCTTTCTGAATCTTGGTGAATGAAAAAACAGGGATTAAGGCGGCTAATTTACCACTACCTACTATATATTCTCCTTCTGGATCCACATCACAACCGTGTGGTGATTTTGGACATGGAATGAAATAGCAGATATCTTTAAGAATAGCTGGATCAAGAACAGTCACTTCATTCAATATTTCTGTAGTGGCTGTATGACTCTTCTCATTATATTTATTATGTGCATACTTTACCTGCTGTTTGATTCCTTTTCCAGCTTTCAGGTATTCTTCCGCTTTTTTCCAGTTAACAGCGAGAATAAAATCCTTATCCCTTTGGGATGCGTTTACTTCCAACAAAGTATTCGCTTGTTCTGAATTGTAGCAGCTAAAGAAGAACCAGCCATGGCTGGGTCCTTTACCAGCGTGACTAAGGTCAAAGTTTACACCAGGTAACAATAACTGGAAAGCAATTTTCATAGCCCCGGCAGTATCAACACTTATAAAGCTTATTGTTCCTTTGAAATTCTGTTTGTACGTAGAAATGGGTACGTCTGTATTAGCTCCCATTGGCACACTGAACCGGGTACCTGCCACTACATACTCCGTATTCATTGTAATGAAGGGAGAAGAGTGGTTTCCAGCACTATTGGGTAATTCAATGATTTCTGCGGTACGGAAAGTCTTCAAATCTATACGCGCCACTCTTGGTGTATTATTGGCATTTCCGAAAACCCAGCGACCGTCAATCTCTCCATTGGTTTGCGACATCTCAGTGTGATGCAGGTCATCCCAGGGAATAAATCCATGTGAGGTATTCAGCATCGGCTTGGATTCTTCACTATATCCATATCCTTTTTCCGGATCCACTGAAAATACAGGTATCACACGGAACAATCTTCCTGATGGCAATCCATATACGGACATTTGTCCACTGAAACCTCCAGAAACAAAGTTGTAATATTCATCATATTTACCTGGAGGTACAAAAGCCTTGATAGCAGCATCTCCGCTAACGGCACTTCCTGCAGACTTAGGTTTACAGCCTGAAAAGACGCTAATCGAACCAGCAAATATGGCTGAGGCGAATAGTAGGTTTGTCAATTTCATATTCGTGTAGTTTTAGGTTCATTCATTATTTAACACCATCATTCTTGCGCATGAATTCATATACATGGCGCGCGTCGTCGTCTGTTAAACTCTGGTTAGGCATACGTACCAGACAGAGTTCCAGCATGGCTTGAGCATTGGCATCCTTATCAAGCATCTCTTCAGTATTAGTAACAAAATTCATCACCCATTCCGCACTACGGCGTTGGGTAACATCTTTCCAACCGGGACCCACTAATTTTTCGTCTGTCAATTTGTGGCATGAGGAACATTTAACCTCATATACTTTGGTTCCCAGTTCTGCCATTTTACTATCTAAAGCTTTCCCGATTTCTACATTTGTGAATTTTCCTATTCCCCTTTTATCATCGGCGGAAACAGCAGGTGCAGGTGGAGTGGAGTCAGTGGTTTCCTTTTTTGTTTCTGGTTGTGTAGAACAAGCTAACACCAAGAGGAACAATCCACTAATCAATAACATTTTTTTCATATCTCTTTTATATTTAAGTTTAAGTATATAATCGAATACAAGATTACTGCCGGTTAGCACGGCCTTTTATGATTGAACGCATAAAAAGAAAACAGGTGTTTTTTGACAATGCGATTCGCCACCAATTTTGACGAACTTCAGCAAGAAGGATTTCGAAGAATCAGCGCAAACCCTTGCCGGCATTGAATCTTAGCACTTTATGCGTTGAATCATAAAATTCAGAAGGCAGATTTTTATGACAACAATCATCTGATAATTTATTTCACATCAGTCAATAAGGCCTATCCCTACCATTAGATTTGTAACTACAATCAATTGCTATGCTACAGCCAATCATCGATCCTGAAGTATTATTGAGTCATGGTGCTACTTATAAGAAAGTGGCCAAGGACGAAATCATTTTTATGGAAGGCAGTCATTGCTGCTTTTATTACCAGATCACTAGTGGAGAAGTTCGTTGGGTGAATATCAATGATGAAGGGAAAGAATTTATTCAAACCATCTTAAGTGAAGGCGAAAGTTTTGGAGAGCTTCCAATATTCGACGATAAACCTTATGCAGCTACGGCCATTGCAAATGTTGACACAACAATTATTCGCCTTGGCAAATCAGCCTTCCTTCAATTGGTGAGG
>JBGAQE010000085.1:0-17229 GCA_044220885.1 Chitinophagaceae bacterium | reverse complement strand
TATCGCTGAAGTCCGATTCTTGGACAAAGAATTTCATAAGTATCCTCCTTTTGTTTGGCCATCTGGGATGTTCAATAATTCGCAAATGTTAACTTATGATTCAGCCTCAACTGTTAGACTAAAAATGATAGAAAGAGCAAAAATAAAATGAGTTACAAAGCTTTTTTTCATTTTAGCCGAATTGTCTACTTTCGAAATAGCTCATTTTGCTGTCTTTCGATTGTCAAGAGTTGTATGGAATTTCTGCTGATGACTATTTGTTTTTTTATCAAAGAAGAAATGGAGAATGGAGGCAGTATATGAAGATGAATGTAGGGGCGTGGTAAGTTGTTCTATTATGACGAATAGTTTGTACTTCATTAGTTTTGTCTGCTTGGACCATATGGCTTCTCCCAATGTCCGCTGGTAAATACTACTCTTTGAGATTCATAAGCTAATAGGCTGTCCTAATGACTTCACATAATGTTTAACGCTATTTTATATAGTTTACATTGGCCTATATTTTTGAAGAGTGTATGTAATAGCATAAATTTATGAGTTATGTGCTATTATAAAAATACCCCAGCCTAACATTTTACAAATTTTAAATGAGACTACCTTACTTTCTTATATATATTATACTTCTTTTTTCAAACTACTGTTTTGGGCAACTCAAAAACATTGTGAGGCAAAAAAAGGTAAAGACAGAAGTGCATCAAGCTAACATTGGTAAAATCTTCTTTACCGAGCAACGATTTGCATACGAAAACATCCGTGAGAAAGCTTTTAAAAACGTATAAACTGACAAATAAAAGCAATCTATTCTTTGTCGCCTATTTCAACAATTCACTAACCAATTTCAAATATCAAATATTACCTAAGTATTCAGCCGACACACTTTTTAAAATCGGTAATTATCAATTTTCCATATACATAGATAACAGGTTAATTTATCAAAGTAATCTTCTCCCAGAGGCTCCTCAAGCAAAAGAATCAAGACAATGACACCTATTTAAACCGTCCATTTATTGATAATATTAATGGTCAAGGTACCTGGGCGAATCATTTTGGAATAGATTTTTGCGTAATGGAGGTGACGAAATCTCACAGATCATCATCTATTAAAAATGGAAATTCGTCCCTATGTAAAGGACGATAATATTAAAACAGGCAATATTATTGCATCTGGTAGATTGAAAGTTGAAACGGCCAGAAAACCTAAAATTGATGTTGGAAAAAAATTAAATTAAATCAATTAACTACTTACAACGGATTAGCCATTTCAAATTTACCGTTCGATAAAGAAAATAAAATATTTAAAGGATTAATTGATACGGTATTTTTAAAAAATAAATAACCTTATTGTCATAAAAAAAGGGTAAAATTCTGATTGAAGAATACTTTAATGGGGAAAACAGATTTTCCTTCACGATCCACGATCGGTAGGGAAATCCTTTTCTTCTACTATGACTGGAATAGCGATTAGTGAAAGGATATTATAAAATCTGATAACCAAACTATTAGCGATTTCTACCAACTTGGTCAATATCAGAATTACACTCCAACCAAAGGCAATGTCTCCCTCAAAGATTTGCTGACTATGAGTTCGGGTTTCGATGGAAACGATGAAGTTGATAATTCGGTTGGCAACGAAGAGAATATGTATCCGACCAATGATTGGGTAAAATTTACGTTGGATTTACCCTATCAGGACAGTCTGAAAGAAAAATGGCATTATTTCACTGCAGGAGTCATTTTATTAGGCGATATCTTAAACAAATCTGTTCCAAATGGTTTGGAAAAATATGCCGATGAAAAATTGTTTAAGCCATTGGGAATCTCAAACTATAAATGGCAATACACGCCACAAAACGTCCCTAATACAGCAGGTGGCATACAAATGAATGCACTTGACTTTGCAAAATATGGACAACTTTATAAAAATGGCGGAATATGGAATAACCAACAAATTCTAAGTAAGACCTGGGTCGAGCAATCTCATACCAAGCATAAACTAATAGAAGGTAGAGATAATGAATATTATGGCTATCTATTTTGGAACAAGACTTTTAAAACCAATAATAAAGAGTACGAAGCTTATTACTGTGCAGGTAACGGAGGGAACTATATTTTGATTTTCAAAAATGAGCCATTGGTTATTGTCATTACAGCAAGTGCCTATGGACAATATTATGCCCATTCCCAGGTGGCTGAAATGCTGACAAAATATATTTTGCCAGCTGTGGCAAACTAAAAAACTGAATTCTCTATAGCGCAAGCTTGCACCTCGAACGGGAAAAGCTTCCGCTTGGACCGTGGTTTCTTCGGCGCCCGCTGATAAATACGTCACTTTCAACAAGCATCCAATTATCTTTAATTTTTATGCCCGCAATTCGACTGAAATAAAAAATGACTACACTACGAACAACATCCGATAATCAAGATTTCCAGGAATTATCAAAGGAATTGGAGCAAGACTTAAAATTTCGAGATGGTGACCAACATTTATTCTACGCTGAACTTAACAAGGTAGACAGAATGCCAAATGTTATTGTTGGTATATAAGAATGGATTACCAATAGGATGTGGTGCCGTCGAAATATATAATGAAGATACAATGGAGATAAAGCGAATGTTTGTCAAACCATCAAATCGTGGCCGGTGTGCCACAACAATCTTAACTGAGTTAGAGTGGTCGTTAGAACTTGGGTTTAAATATTATCTGAAACTGGAAAGAACCAACCAGAAGCCATTGAATTATATAAGAAAAGCAACTATACTATTATACCAAATTTTGGTAAAATATATGAGCAGTGAAAACAGTATTTGTTTCAAAAAAGCGATGGATCAATCGAAACTCTAATGGCGCAAAAATGCTGTCAAATAGATAAAGAGACTTCCACGCCCAGACCATGCCTCCTCAAGCATCCGCTGATAAAATGTTCGTTAAACTGTTGATAAGTTAGAAATATGGCTATACCATCTGTCGTGTAGATAAGCTGGTTACAAATGCTAATCCTTAATTTTTTGAGTAGGTATATTACGAATAATGTTCTAAATTTATAAAGTAGCAGTAAATCCATATGTCATTCTATTTTATGCTAAGAATATTTATTTTATTCCTCTTTTTAAGTAATTCAATTGTAACTGTAGGACAATATAATATATGTAAAGATATTGTTCTGCATCAATGAGATTCCTAACCCAAAAGATGATAGTTTATTTAATTCAAAGTTTATTAGACAGAATAATATTCACGAACTGACAATCCATGTCACTTCTAATAAAATGAATATTAAAGGAAAGGATACAACTCTTACAGTAGTTGACAAAGTACAACGAACAAATTATAAAGTTTAATAATTGGGATACATTACAAGAAAAATTCAATTTGGAAATCTTGGGCTTTTCAATCTGATTATGAATATACAAGGGATGCCAATAATAGAATATCCAAAACTGTATTCCACTACCTTGACAGCTTAGGTGGCATTTCAAAAGAGACTTGATATGCCAGAAACCACTGACTATATATATATAAATGGTTTATTGACAAAAACAAAAAGAAAGAGATTTCAAGCAAAATATTCAACCAGACGAAAAAACAAAGTTTCAACGATATGAATATGATAGCAAAAGGTGTAGGAAGAGCTTCTATTATTTGGGCGATGAAGCTGGTTCGTCTAGCTATTCATCGATTATTAAATATAATGACGCCAAACGAACACTTCCGTTAACAAGACGTATCAAAACAATCAGCTTTTTACAATTAAGAAAACCAATTTTGATAAATTAGGAGAATTGTCTCATCGAACCTTTATGATAGTGTCAATAAATTAATACAACAAGAATGGTATTATTACAATAGCTATGGTCAATTAATAAAAGCGTCTACAAAATCTTTTGAGGGGTATTTTCTTCTGAATGTCCTGCGCGGGGACATTTACAAATATTTACTCATATAATAAGTTTGGTTTGCTTGAAAGTATTAGGCATCAATATATTACTACTGAGTGTAAATTGAGATTTACATATAAATAAAGATTCTAAAAATAATGTGTTTAGGAACATTCCTATAAAATGTATTTATGAAGTATTTATTTGATTTGTATTTATATTAAAACTGGGTCTCAAAATCTTAATAATTTGAAAAAAAGAGTATTACTGATAACTGCTTTTGCATTTTCACTACTCTTTATGCTTTCTTGTCGAACCGGTACTCCATTCAGAGCTTGTCGTACAAAAACCGAAGATTATTTTGGCGATGTTGCCTACTCATCAAAGCTAAATTCATTTAATTTTCCTGAATCCAAAATTTGGAGATCAAGCGATTCTGTTACATCTGAATTGGTCGATATAAGAATTTCAAACCCTGAATATTTGAATTTTAATCAAAATATTAATGCATTAACTCATTCATCATATGAAACTCGGATAACTGTTCTGTATTTGGATAAATTACTATTTAATGAGAAAAGAATTTTAGAAGATAATATTAAAGGGATTAGCAGATTTGCTGTGAGTGGCAAATTGTTTAGACATGAGTTTTATCAGAAGAAAGATGGTAACTATTTACTCTTAGATGAGATTAGCGGAGATGCTTCTATGATTACTACAAATGCACTTGATTTGATAGCAAATAGAATACTATTTTCTGGTGGAGTTAATAATTCAATTGTAATTATTGGTAATGCAGATTTTGAAGGGAATAACAGTGGAAGAAAATCCGATATTCTTCAGAAAAGAATAAAGAGGTATATTAGATTGAACGGCTGAGTAAATCAGTTTTTTATTGAAGACAGTAAATATGTAATCTGCCTTAAATGATCCGGTAAGTCTATATGAGATATCCTTACTTATTTTTTTTCAATTTAAAGATTGCTTAAATTTTTGATGAATGTTTGTAATGTCATAAATTTATAATTAGGCAGCACTCATATGACAACATCAAACGAATTCAGAGACTACTATAAATCTATAAGCAATTCAGAGCTATTAAGCATACTGGACAATCCAGGTATCTACCAACCAATGGCTGTAGAAGCTGCAAAAGAGGAATATTCAAACAGACAATTTTCTGAATCTGACATTCAAGAAGCCAGGGAACCTCAAATAGCCAGACAAGTAAAAAGGGAAAAGCAAAAGGAAAAGGTAAAAGAACTTGAATTTAAGGTTAAAGCTACTGGACACAGTTTTATAGACACAATAAATCCCATTCAAACTGAAATTCACTCAACAGAAAAAACCATCAGACTTATTTTAATAGTTTTCGGTGGGTTATATATTTATGGTTTTATTAAAGATTTCAGCAAACATTTTGTGTATTTAAGGGATATTCTGAGGTTCCCTTATGAAAGCATTCCTTTTCTGTTACCAAAAATAGTTTTACCAATAGCTCTATATGCATTTTGGAAAAGAAAACCATTTGGCTGGGTATTGCTGTCAGCTTATGTTTCTTATGCTTCTGTTGGCGCAATAGGATTACTCATACAGGCTTTAAATTGGAAACCTATTGGTTTTGGTAATCTTGACAATTTGTTTCCAAGACCATCGCTAACAACCCATATAGTTCAGCTTTTGTTTCTGGTGGGGGTAATATATATTTTGTGCAAAACCAATATCAGAGAGGTTTACGGCATTAGTAAACAAAAAATGACTGCGACAATTGGTATTACAGGAGTTGTTACATGTTTTATATTGTTTGCAATTTCTTAAAGTGAGCTGAGCATAAACATCTTGCACGTTTACGCAATATATTACTATCACGATTAATTTACGCCAATTTCGAGCGAAGCGAGAAATCTACACTATTCCCCCTCATAAGACCTGTCATTCCGAGTGAAACGAGGAACCTGAAATGGCTACACAAAGGTGCTGTTCTCAATTATTTATTAAATCCTTTTATATATTAATATTTTTAGGTTCCTCGCTTTGCTCGGAATGACACGTTATTGGGGGAGAGATAGTTTAGATTTCTCGCTCCGCTCGAAATGGTCGTTTGGTACTTCCCGGTACTAACGCGGGCTATCCTTTTGTCCAATCAACATCTTCATATTGCGCACAGTATGGAGGCTATCTATCTCATCTCTCTGGCAATTCACGAACCTTCAACCTAATTCCAAAAACATCCCCCAAACTCTCTCCAACAATCAATAACTTAGTCCTCCATAAAGCAACACCAACATGAATAAGTCCTTTTCATTCTTTTCCCTGCTCAGCATACTAGCGTTTGCAGCTTGCAATCAATCCACCCAAACTGCAGCATCTGATGATGGAATATCCTCCTTTAATGCCGACAGTCTAAAGAAGGATATCGCGGTTCTGGCATCGGACTCTTTTATGGGCAGAAAGCCATTTACAAAAGGAGAGACCCTGACCATCGATTATCTGCAAAAGCAATATGCGGCCATTGGACTGGAGCCTGGGAATGGTACCAGTTTTGTACAGGATGTTCCGATGGTTAATATCCTGGCTACAGCCGCCCCACAGATGCAGGTGAAATCGGCTAAGAGCAGTTTTACCCTGAAGGCTTATGATGACTATATCATCTGGACCGATAAAACCGACTCTGCTATCAGTCTGGACAATTCAGATCTGATTTTTGCCGGCTACGGAGTGGTGGCACCAGAATATAACTGGAACGATTATGAAGGATTGGATGTAAAAGGGAAAGTAGTGATGGTAATGGTCAATGACCCCGGATTCTGGGTGGGCGATACAACCTTGTTTAAAGGAACTACCATGACCTATTATGGCCGTTGGACCTATAAATTCGAAGAAGCAGCCCGTCAAGGAGCCAAAGGCTGTCTCATCATTCACAATACAAAAGCTGCCAGCTATCCATTCAGTGTACAGCAAAAAAGTTTCAATACCTCCCGACTGAAACTGGATAACCGGGGCAAAGACATAAAGAATTGTGATGTGATTGGCTGGATGACAGAAACGACCGCCAATAAGCTGTTTACAGCCGCAGGATTTGACTCCAGCCTGCTCATTAAAGCCAACCAGCGTGGTTTTAAAGCCGTCCCATTGGCGCTGCAGGCATCCACCACCATGAAAGTAGAAGCCACTTACAGCAAATCGTATAATGTTATAGGTAAGATAACTGGTTCCCAGCGTCCCGACGAAGTAATCATCTATACAGCCCATTGGGATCACCTCGGTATTGGCCGTCCGGATGCTACAGGTGATTCCATTTATAACGGAGCGCTTGATAACGCTACCGGCACAGCAGGTCTTCTTGAGCTTGCCAGGGTCTTTAAAAGCCTTAAAACAAAACCGGAGCGCACTATTATCTTCTTATCCGTAACCTCCGAAGAACAGGGTCTATTGGGCTCACAGTATTATGCTGAGAATCCTGTTTATCCCGCCGATAAAACAGTGGCCAATATCAATATGGATGGTCTGAACCGTTTTGCCAGCACAAAAGATATCGTGGTGATCGGAGAGGGGCAATCGGATCTGGAAGATTATCTGAAAGAGGAAGTGGCAAAAGCCGACCGGTATATTTCATTCGATTCGCATCCGGAAGCGGGCTATTACTATCGTTCCGATCATTTTAATTTTGCCAAAGCGGGTATCCCTGCCCTATATACTGAAAGCGGTATCGATGTAGTGGGTAAAGGCAAGGAGTATGGGAAAAAGATAGCGGATGAGTATAACGATAATAATTATCACCAGCCATCAGATAATTTCGATGCCAGTACCTGGACTTTAGAAGGGGCTATCAGCGATTTGAAATTAATGTTCCTTGTTGGCAAACGGTTAGCTTTTGAGAAACAATGGCCGCAGTGGAAGGCTTCATCGGAGTTTAAAGCTATTAGGGATAAAAAGAAGTAAGCCCAAAAAAGCAACACATTTTGTCATATTGTGAGGCCACGCCCATTTTGAGCGAAGCGAAAAATCTGTATTTCATTCTCCCTCCAGCACCTTGTCATTCCGAGCGGAGCGAGGAAACTAAATTGACTACAACAAAGGAAAATCAAATAAATAAATGAACTTTTTTGGAAAAATGATTAACGTATTAATTTGGTACATTTTTTTTTAGTTTCCTCGTTTCACTCGGAATGACAAGTTGTTTTTAAGAGGAATGAATACAGATTTTTCGCTTCGCTCAAAATGCAAATGTAACCTACTACTGTTATTTTTTCTTGAAGGACCAATAATAAATGGTATTCCTGATTGTTACATGTAATTATTTTTTACTGAAGTTAGGCTACGCCCATTTCGAGCGAAGCGAGAAATCTACACTATTTTCCTCCAGCTGCCTTGTCATTCCGAGCGATGCGAGGAACCTAAACTTCCTTGATCTTAGAACTTTCAAATAAAATGAATGGACTAATTTTAAATTTTCAAATGCCAGAATCTGTCAATTATCTGTACTTGCAATTTTTAGTTTCCTCGTTTCACTCGGAATGACAAGATGTTTTATGTAGAATGAAATACAGATTTTTCGCTACGCTCAAAATGCAAGTTACCCTAAGGCACAAAGTCTACTCCGAATAGTTCAAATTCCTTGGGATTCCTAAATGCTTCAAACCTAGTAATCTCTAACAGGTTCCGGATCTCTTAGTCCCTCTTCGTGCCCTTCATATTTATATGTCTTAAAGAGTAATAAATACATACCACATAGGTAGACATAGAACATAGGAATACATAGTTAATTACATCAACTAATTAGTCAGTCCTATGTGCCTATGTGTTCGGCTCTTCAGCAAATAGATTTTACCGGGAAGTTCGGAAAGGTCGCTTTTCGACTGGTTTTACAACTTGCAAGCGTTCTGTTCTATGTCTGCCTATGTTCTATGTTCTCCTATGTGTGAAAAAAAATACAACCAAACAAAGAGCTAATAATAAGTAATACTGTAACCCTTCAGAACCTTAAACCTTTAAACTCTTAAACTTTGAAACCTTTAAGTCTCCACTATGCCAATATGTTTGGTTGTTTAGTCTCCGCGGTTAAAACTGAAAAAACCCGTAATTTCAGCTAACCAACCAACTAACAATGCCCGAAACCCCAGAAGAAGAACATTTACCCATCCCGGAAGTTCCTGCAGAACCCATTATTACCCCCACCCAAGAACCTGAACCAATGGAAGTACATCATCATGCCCATCACGGAGGAAAGAAGAACTGGAAATCTTATTTCTGGGAGTTTTTAATGCTGTTCCTTGCAGTCTTCTGTGGCTTTTTAGCGGAATATCAATTAGAACACAAGATCGAAAGCGACAGAGAGAAGGAGTATATGGCATCCTTGTACCAGGATTTAAAGACGGATACAACAAACCTTGGACTTTTGATAACCGGTAAGAAAGAGGATATAGCAAACTATGATTCCTTATTCGAGATCTTCAGGACTAAACGCTATCTACAGGAAACAGCCAGTGCTTACTTTTTTGGAAGAAAAGTGGTTACCCTCAGACCTTTTAATCCAACAGATGGAACTATCACCCAGTTGGTAAACTCTGGAGGACTAAGGCTAATCAAAAGCAGGGCAATCGTAGATAGTATTCAATCATATAAGCTGGCCATTTCATTTTTAAAAAATGTCCAGGAATTTGAAAGGGAACATTTTGTACTGGCCAGGAGTACGATGGGAAAAATATTTGATGCCGATGTATTTGATATGATGATGACTGATGGAAATGCTCCGCTTAAAAAGTTGGAAAGGAATTATCCGCTGATGCCTTTTACTGCCGCTGAATTAAACGATTTTCATGTCCCCATGAATTTTATCAGAAGGAATAAATTCACTCAGATCAATCTTATTAAAGCTTTACAGTTAAAAGCCGTAAACCTTATGAAACTGCTGAGGGATAAATATGATATTGACCAGGAATAAGAACGAAGAGTGTCTAAAAATAGAAATACTCCTTTAATTAATTAAATAATGAAAAAGTTTCTTACAATAAGTTTCATTTTAATGGCAACTTATTCCAGTATTGCACAGGTTCCCGGACAATCTGATCTCTATAAGACAATACTTTCAAAGGACAGTCTTCTTTTCAATGTCGGATTTAATACCTGCGATATCAAACAATTTGAGAAACTGTTAAGCGCGGACTTTGAATTCTTTCACGATACAGACAGCATTTCGAATAAAACAGTCTTTCTTAGAAATCTCCGGAAAGGACTTTGTGGATCACCGGCTACCTATCAGTCGAGACGAGAACTTGTTACTGGCAGCACCGAAATCTATCCATTATATAAAGGGAAGAAACTGTATGGGGCAATCCAGATGGGTGTACATAAGTTCTACGAAAATATTGGAGGAAGGCCTGAGCGGTTTGCGAGTGAGGCTAAGTTCACGCATGTTTGGTTGCTGGTGAAGGGGGAGTGGAAATTGGCGAGGAGTCTGAGTTATGATCATCAGGTGGGGAAGTGATTTTTTTAATGCTGAAAGTGAGACAGGTGACTATGTGTTCGGCTGTTCAACAAATTTTTTTTACCGGGAAGTCCGGAAAGTTTTCTTTGTATATTGATTTTTTCTATCAAGAGTTAAGTAAAGTACGTGAAGGTCGCTTCGCGACTGGTTTTACAACTGGAAAGCGTTCTGGCCTATGTCTTCCTATATCCTATGCATACCTATGTGGTATGTATTTTTTTCACACATAGGAAAACATAGAACATAGGCAGACATAGGTTATTACTCATGCTATCAGTAAAACAAGTCGCGTAGCGACCTTCCCGGGCTTAACTTAACACATGCAATTTTAAAGCAACACCATATAGATCTTCCCGTCTTCCCGGTAAAATATTTTTTTTGAACAGCGGAACACATAGACACATAGAAGCATAGGGATGCCTGGTTAGGAGATGTATTCAACTATGTTTTCCTATGTTCTATGCCTACCTATGTGGTATGTATTTTTTTCACACATAGGAAAACATAGAACATTGGCAGACATAGGTTATTACTCATGCTATCAGTAAAACAATAGGATATTACTCACCTCTTAAAGCAACACCATATAGATGCCACTCTAAATCCATAGGACCATAGGGTTGCGCAGAGCGCCTCTATGTCTACCTATGTGGTATGTATTTTTTTCCGGTAAAATATATTTTTCACACACTCAGGAAAATATATTTTTCACACACTCAGGAAGTCTATATACAAAAAAAAGAGCCCGCGAAGGCTCTCTTTAAAATCTCTTTATATAATTGCTTTTAACCGCCCGCCCCACAACTCGTATACATCTCTGCTATCTTCTCCACTTTTTCATTCTTATCAATTGCACCGCTTTTCAGCTTCTCTGTCAGTGGAGCGCAATCACTCAGGTAATCGATCAATTGCTTACGCGCATTAAACATGCTGCTTTTCACACCCGTATCATCACCTTTTTTCTTAACAACATAATCCTTAAAGCGAACAGGGATCACAGTACGGTATACTGTAATCTTTTCGTGCTGATAGGTAGGTTTCAGCAGACTGTAGTACGCTGTGGTTGCTACTCCGAACTTTTTAATAGCATATTCATTCCCTTTATCATCCTTAAGCGACACTACCTTCGATAATTCAGTATTGATGACCTGGTCTTTTCCTGAAGCATCTTTTGTGGTGATCATCACTTCCGCACTTTCTGCATCCAGAACGGCAATGCCACCACCATCGCTGGTTACGATCTTAGCCACCTGAATTAATCCGGTGTAGGTTCCGGCAGTTTTCTTCCCCTCGATGGTTATAGTTCCGTTGATGCTTACATATCTGAAATTATCCTTGATCTGCTGTAATGTCATCACAGGTGCTGTTGCATCTATACTTTCTTCCGCAGGATTCAGCTTGGCAAGCATTTTTTCACAGTTCTCACTATGTTTTGTTTTAACCATACCCATCATTGTTTTATGCACTTTATCCACAAGCTTATACTGCTCGATATAGTTTGTTGCCTTGTCTGTTTCACCTTTCATAATGGCATAAATAGCCAGATTCTGGAAGCAAGCCCTTTTCACTTCATCCACTTCACCCGGACCGCTATAGGAGCTGAGTTTTTCCCAAACTGCCACATTCGAGGTGAGGGCATTTATAAGATCGGGGGCAGTAACGCTGTATTTTACTTGCTTGGAGATTTTGGGAAAATCTTTCAGTTCCGGAAACTTCTTTGTTTCATCAAGCTCGGCCAGCTCAAAAGAAATATTCTCTTTGGAACCACTATAAGCTGTTACAAATTCAGATAACAACATTTCTGTTACTTTCTCCACTACTTTCTGGCGCACAAAATCCTTGTTATTTCTCTCGTCTTTTGAAAGGGGGGCATCGAAATTGATGACTTGGTCTTCCTTATTCACATAAATACTGGTCACTTCAGTACCAAAACGGTCGTAGAGGAAGGATTCGCAGAAGATATTTCCCGTAAGTGACTTATCTGTAGTGAATTTGCCCGACATCTTGCGTAATAATGTCACAACATGAAAATCGGAGGAAACCGGCACCTGCTGGAAGTTACCCAACTTTACTTTATAGGGCAGGTTCATGTTTACTTCCTTCTCATCCATGGTGGTGAGGGCGGCAAAGTCGAAGGTTTTGTAATCGGAATACTGTGGGTACGCCGGTTTTTGCTGGAAGCCGGTCAGTGTACGGTCAATATAGCTTACTTCCTGGGCCTGGAGCCATTGGCCTGTAAGCAAGGCCGCTGCGAGGATCAAATGTTTTCTGCTGAACATAAAAAAGGGTGTTTGGTTAGATTAGGGTAATTAGCGGTTACCCGGTTATGTAACCGTTATAAACGCATAACAATAGAATAATTGCTATATGTCAAGAATTTTTTTTAAAATGTTCGCAATATTGCCCGTTTGAATATAAAAAAAGCTGTTCCAGACTTCGTTTCCAAGGATTTTGAATACTTGGGCTTAAAATAACATTGAGGCGTAGTGTAAGTGGGTTGCCTAGTCAGGAGATGTATTCAACTATGTCTTCCTATGTTCTATGCCTACCTATGTGGTATGTATTTTTTTTCACACATAGGGAAACATAGAACATAGGCAGACATAGGCTATTTCTACTGCCAACTGTAAAACAATTCACGGAGCCTCCCCGTCTTACCGGTAAAATGTATTTGCTGAACAGCCAAACACATAGGCACATAGGAACATAGGGTTGACTAATATGGAGATGTATTCAACTATGTTTTCCTATGTTCTATGCCTACCTATGTGGTATGTATTTTTTTTTCACACATAGGAAAACATAGAACATAGGCAGACATAGGTTATCACTCTTGCTATCAGTAAAACCAGTCGCGGAGCGACCTTCCCGAACTTGAATTATTTCTTGAAAATTAAAAGCAATCCTAAAAAACCTCCCCGTCTTCCCGGTAAAACGTATTTGCTGAACAGCCGAACACATAGGCACATAGGAACATAGGGTTGACTAATTTGGAGATGTATTCAACTATGTCTTCCTATGTTCTATGTCTACCTATGTGGTATGTATTTTTTTCACACATAGGAAAACATAGAAAATAGGCAGACATAGACTATTACTCATACCACTCTAAACCCAGTCGCAGAGCGACCTCTCCGCCTTACCGGTAAAATGTATTCACAAAACAGCTAAAATTAATTCCATCATTCAAAAAATACCCTCCTCTGGGTATCCCCAAAATCCCAAAAAAAATTACATTTATCATATAAAAAATAACCCTAATCTATTATTAAAATGAAACCCTTCATTACAATAATACTGGTATTCTTCTGCCTGAATACAAGCGCCCAACAAGGCAATCTCTGCGAGTTATTGATCAAAAGTTTCAACGGGGCCGATGAAGGGTTCTCGCTTCTACGTCCTGGCACAAATGCAGATACCATAAAAGACTATTCCATCAGTGAAAACATCGTAACCAATTATGGACTCAAGAAGGGTAGTATACTGAAGAATACCAATATTAAGTCCAAATTGTATAGTGGTAAAACCTATACCGCCTGGACCTTACTATTATCGGCGCCAACCCGTTTTTTGTATCAGAATAAATGGCAAGATGTTAAAGAGACAGTGGCCACACAGCTTACCAATTTTGCCAAACAATATAGCGAGGGCTGTTTTTCCCAATTACAGATGAGTGAACTGGTCTTGCCTTCTGAAGAATATGACAATGCCTATTTCACCTATTATTTCTATCCCAAGTCAATCAATATCCCAAAAGGTGCAACAAAAAGAGAAATAGAAAGCCTGTTGAGTGAGGCTGTATATATAGATTTTTCAGTGAGGAAACCTGTCCTTGTTGCTGGTTACTTTATGAGTTATACTGTCAACGGTTTAAAATATAATAATTAAGTTTATCACGGTATCATCCTGCATTTAAACGGCAGCGCTGTTCCTTTATTCCAAAAGCTAACGGTATGAAAATAAGTAAGGTACTGGTCTTTATCTTCACTCTGCTCCTCATCACATACGCTGGACAAGCGCAAAAAAGGCAAAAAGTAGTAATAACCTCTGGCGAAAGTATCTATTTCGGCATTGATTCATCTTATTATAAGCGTCACTTGGCCGACAGTCTTAAAAAATGGTTTGGAAAGACCAAGGCTGCAAAAATAATTGATAGTGTGGATTCCAATAACTGGCCACGTTTTTTTGTAAATGTTATGGCGAGCTATGACACAACTATAATTGGTAATTATTACCGCAAATTGAATATCTGGAAAATAGCTACTATTGAAAAAAATAATTCCCTCCTTGAAGTAAGGCCTGAAGATAACAGACATTTGAACGAAGAGGGTTTCAAAAGCCCTTTTTACATGTTTGTACCTGAAAGCGATGAAGTGGTACCGGTAAAGGAATGGGCAAATGAACCACCTCTTGTTGTCAATACAAAACCTGTTCCCCCTGTAACTGTAAAAAAAGAAAATAAGGAAATCGTTTCTGTAAAGCCAAGTAAGCAGGAACCCGAACTGAGTGATGCAAAAGCAAAAGCCGTTGTGGCAGCAGCTGTAAAATCAAAAATGGTTCCTGGCGACAAAATTGTTATTGATACGATCATTGTGATGCAACCAGGGAACTTTAATCAAACTATAATTAATTCAAATTTCGATGATAAATTCAATCGTACCCTATATGTTGCGGTTAAAGAAAATAAAGCTGCCATTGAAATAAACACCCTGTACGGCTATAAATTTGTTGAGCTGCCAGAGCTGGCCAAATCGGAGTCTGTGGTAAAAGGCATCAGAATCTATCGGGTAAGCTTCACTGGACCTATCAAAGATTTTGATATTGTACACAATGTGGATCAGGATACTGCCATCATTTATGTATACCTCACCAAAAGAATGGATGAGAAAGGCTATGTTGCCAGTAAGAATTATGTGGAGGAATGGGATGCCAAATTTGCTGAAGATGCTGCAAAACGGGAAAAGAAACGAAAGGAAAAAGATAAGCAGAACAGTGAGTATTCTTCAGTAGCCAATGACCTGAAAAGACTGATGAAATCAATCTATGAGTCTGTAAAGAATAATAATTTAAAGCTACATGCATCACCCCAACCTTCATTGACAGAGATTGACAGGATAATAAAGGATGCTGAAGGTAAGTATAAGGACCTTAAAAATTATCTGCTTACTAATGAGAACAAAATAAAATCCTTTGCTGGTTCAAATAGTACCAATTCGGCATTTATGAACAAGATGAGTGATGCCATTATGGAGGTCAGAAGCAACTTCCAGCGGATTGATAATACGGTAAAAGATTCAAATGCTAATGGAGGTAAGATTAATATCGGCAATCTTTATGCGGCTTTCAGGGGGATCCAGGATGCTGCGTATACGGCTTCTGAGCTTAGTTACTGATTGCTCTGAATTCAATAACCGCAGAGACGCGGAGACGCGGGGGGATTCCAATATTTATTTGGAGTCACAAAGTGTTTAATAAAATACAAAACACATAGGAGCAAAGAGGGGTAAAGGTTTCAGAGTTTAAGGGTTTAAGGTTCTGAAGGGTAACGGTATTACTTATTTTTAGCTCTTTGTTGGGTAATATTTTTTTTTCACACATAGGGAAACATAGAACATAGGTAAACATAGGCTGTCACTCTTGCTATCAGTAAAACTAGTCGCGGAGCGACCTTCCCGTACTTGACTTAACTCTTGAAAGTTAAAAGCACTAATCAAAAAATCTTCCCGCCTTCCCGGTAAAATGTATTTGCTGAACAGCCGAACACATAGGAACATTGGTTCATAGGGCCAACGAGCCAATATATGTATTAAACTATGTATACCTATGTTCTATGTCTCCCTATGTGTTGAAAAAAAAAGATACCAAACAGAGTGCTAATAACGAGTAATACTGTAACACTTCAGAACCTTAAACCATTAAACCTTAAACGCTGAAACCTTTCAGTCTCCTATGTGCCTATGTGTTCGGCTGTTTCAGAATTAATTTCGAAAACTCTTTGCAAAAGCTTACATTTATTACGCAACACTTACCCATTCCTTCCTGCCACAAAAAAGTTTAACCATGGATCCAAAAACCAAAAACTACATCCAGGCTCAGCCTGCAGAACGACATTCCATCTTATCAGATATCCATTCCATCATCCTCGAATACGACAAATCTGTTGTTCCCGAAATTTCTCCCATGATGGGGAAGGAGATGATTATCTATAAGTGCAAGGGTATGATGAAGTATGGATTGGCAGGTAATAAGAAATATATGTCGCTGCATGTATTACCTATCTATGGCTCACCCACATTATACGATAAATATAAATCGTTATTGGATAAAGCCAGCTTCCAGAAAGGCTGCATCAATTTTGATACGGCAGAGAAAATGCCTTTGCAGAAGGTGAGGCAGCTGATGGCAGATTGTTCTAAGGTAGACCTGGTTAAAATTCGTGAAGACTATTTGAATTCTAAAAAAAAGGGGAAGTGATTTTTTTGAATACAATAACCGCAGGGACGCAGGGAATCTTCTGTGTCCCTGCGTCTCTACGGTTAAAATGAATTGAGAATTCTTACAAAACTGTAATAATGAAAAATGCTTTCATATTATTTGTCTTCACACTTCTCTTCGCCTGCAATAACAATATACAAGATGGTATTACAAGAGATATCCCCCGCAATATCGGTGGATCTTACGATATATTTTACCTCCTGGCTAAAGACAAACAAAAACAATTGGGACTCGACAGCCTTGAAAATGGATTCCGCGATTTACAAATAAGGATATGGTATGATCATTCCTTAGTAAAAGACCGCAAACTGATAATCATTTCAAACAAAGACAGCAGCTGGACAGCCACTATCTACGATATGCAGGTTGAC
>JBGAQE010000084.1:0-17973 GCA_044220885.1 Chitinophagaceae bacterium | reverse complement strand
CAGGAATCCAGTTTTTGTCCAAAGCAATGAGCTGATGCATACCTTCAATGAAGATATCTTCAGGAACAGTTGGCATCTGCATTCTTTCAGCAGAAATATTGAAGCGGGCGAAATTGTCATGAGGACGGAAAATGCAGGCATTCCCTTTCTCGTCTTTATAGGCTTTAATGCCTTCAAATATTGCCTGGCCATAATGAAGGGCTGCAAGGGATGGACTTAACAATAAAGGTTGGTATGGTTTAATCTCTACATTCTTCCATTCCCCGTTTTCATAATCCGCTTCCAGCATATGATCTGTAAAATACTTTCCAAAAGGCAGGTTTTCCAGGGGGAAATCGTTCAATTTGGACCTCTCTATCTTTGTAACGTTAATATGATTCGTTTTCACCATACTTGTAAATTATAGCGCAAAGAAACAAAACAAGTTGCTGCCTCCCAAATAACCAGCACATTTTTACTAACTATTGTTAGTCGATACTGTAATTACAATGTTTATATATTAAAAAAACCAAGCAATCAGGCTGTTGCAGGCCGAATACTGATTTAAACAGGTTAATATTTCCTTTCTTTGCAGTACTAAAAACGCAAAAACTATTCCTTAATCCTTTCACGTGAGTTTCCAGCAATTGAAAATAGCCCCAGAAACGATGGCTGATCTTTATAAAGGTCAGCTTGTCATTCTTGAGGGGGTCGGGAAAAAAGAAACTACAGCAGCGTTTCAAACAACAGATAAGAAAGAGGAAGCCGCTGCTATTCGCTTTTTAGGCAATAACAAACAAAAGGTCGGCATCCTGGTAAATTTTCCTGAGGATGTTTTCTTACCCGATAAGCACCTTCAGTTCTTAACGAAAATTCTGGAAGCCTGTAAAATGAATTTGGGTGATGTAGCTATCCTGAATTATGCCAACCAAAAAGCAGGCATAACTGAATTAAGACCCCTTTGGGAGCCTTCTGCCCTATTGCTTTTTGGAATAACACCTGAGGAATTTGGGTTACCGATAAATTTTCCGGAATTTAAATCGCAGGCTTATGATGGGGTGATCTACTTTACATTCCCTCCCCTTGAAGTGCTTAACCAGGATTCTGAAAATGGAAAGATCCTGAAAAGTAAATTGTGGGTATGTTTGAAAAAACTATTCAATATATAACCCACCGATTGCATGTCTGTAAAGAAATTATTATTTGCTACTAATAATGCCCACATGGTGGCAGAAATACAATCAGCCATTGGGGATCAGATAGAAGTTGTTTCATTAAGGCAGGCAGGTATTGATATAGAAATTCCCGAACCGTTTGATACATTGAAAGAAAATGCTTCTGAAAAGTCGGGAACTATATATCGTTTAACCAATGAAAACTGTTTTAGTGAAGATACCGGATTAGAGGTTTCAGCTTTGGGTGGTGCTCCGGGAGTGAAAAGCGCTCGTTATGCAGGGGAGGATGCCAATGCCACAAGGAATATCGAGAAACTACTTTCAGCCTTAGAGGGTCAGGAAGATCGCAGCGCCCATTTCAGAACCGTTATTTCATTGGTTTGGGAAGGGCAAGAGTATTTTTTTGAAGGCACTTGTGAAGGGAATATCCTAAAGCAAGCCAATGGCAATCAGGGGTTTGGATATGACCCTGTTTTTCAACCCAATGGTGCCGACAGATGTTTTGCTTTGATGGATTCGAAAGAAAAGAACATTTATAGCCATAGAAGAAAAGCTGCAGATAAATTGGTTAGCTTTTTGAAGGAACAGGTGGAAACCCTTAACAATAGTCAATTTATCAAGTAAAAACCATAAAGCTGGAACCACAAAGCAACCATAGTATAACCGAAAGCGACTTAATAAAGGGATGCATAGCTGGCGACAGGCGTATGCAGGAGGAGCTGTATTTGAGGTTTTCTCCCAAAATGTACGCTGTATGCTTCCGATATGCTGCCAATGCTACTGATGCTCAGGACCTCTTGCAGGAAGGCTTTATAAAGGTTTACAGGAACCTTCATCGTTTCAGAGCAGAGGGTTCTTTTGAAGGATGGATTCGCCGTGTATTTGTGAATACATCTATTGAACATTATCGCAAAAAGTCGATTCAACTCAGCACAGTCAGTGAAAAGGAAGAAGCTACTATTGAGGATTCGGATATTTCCGCACTGGACCAGATGGCCGAAAAGGATATACTCGCAATCATTCAGGAATTATCGCCAGGCTATAAAACGGTTTTCAACTTGTATGTGGTAGAAGGCTATTCGCATAAGGAAATAGGTGATATACTTGGAATCAGTGAGGGAACCAGTAAATCACAATTGGCCAGAGCGAAATCAATTTTGCAGAAAAAAATCGCCCAATACCTAACAGATACTAATAAATCCTATACCCGGTAAACAAAGGTTATGTCAACAGTGCTACAATCTAAACTTCTCCGTCATGAAATGCCCCCTCCAAAGGGCAACTGGGAAGCTATTGCAGCAAGGTTAGACACTGAGTATAATTCACAGGATACAATTGTCAGCCAAAAGATTGATGCTATTGAAGCAGCGCCCCCATCAGAAGCCTGGAAAAACATTCTTCAATCTCTCGAAGAGAATAAAACCGCACAGGTTCCTGCGAAAGTAATAGCCATCAACTGGAAACGTTGGGCTGTAGCTGCTTTAGTGATAGGTATTGCAAGTACAATGGTTTTACTGTATAACTCTCCAAAAACTACTGTAGAAGTAGCTACTACTAATTCAGAAACTATTGCACCAGAAAAGAAAAACGATACTGGAAAAAGTATTGCCACCGCTCCAGTAACCCCTGCAAAAGTTCCAGTAACACCTGCCGAAGTAAATAATAACAACAACAAGACTCTTACTGCTTCACTTGCTGAATCATTTAAAAGAAAGCCACACCCCATACATTCCTCTTCTTCAGTTGAAGAGAATGTAATAACTCCTGTTGACATTACAGAAACAGCAGCTGTTACAGCCCCATTACTACGCGATTCAAAAGGAAATGTAATAATGGATATGAATCTTCTTACCACAGGTTCCAGCAATTATATATCTGTTACGGGTCCTAACGGTGAACAAACACGCATATCCACCAAATTCGCCAATTACCTGATGTACCTTAATAAGGATGGTGGCGACAATGAAGAATACATCGATTACCTTATACGAAACAGCAATTTCTGGAAAACAAGGTTTGAACAGTGGAGAAACAAGATTCTGCAACAAGCAAGTTTTATTCCTAGCAGCACCAATTTCTTCGACATTCTCGAACTCAAGGAACTCTTGAAGGATAATCAGTAATTTCCTTTTATTTTGTCCTATGGCCAGAATAAAAATACCCCAACCTTCTCAATACAATTTTACTACATCACTTGTTGTACGCATCACCGATATCAACTATGGTGGACATGCAGGCAATGATGCCATTCTTTCAATGATACATGAAGCCCGTATGCGTTTTCTGGCGCATCATGGTTACAGTGAATTAGACATTGCCGGTGTTGGTATGATAATGGGTGATGTTGCCATTGAATTCAAAGGCGAGCTTTTTTATGGAGAAACTGTAAACATGCATGTAACTGCAGGGGAATTCAGCAGAGTGGGCTTTGACATCTTCTATAAATTTGAGAAAGAAACTGAAGGAAAAACGCAAACTGTTGTTTTGGCAAAAACCGGGATGGTTTGTTTCAATTATTCAGAAAGAAAAGTAGTGAGTGTACCTGAGGCGGTTGTTTCAAAATTAATGGCTGTTTCCTGAGGCAGCGGACCAAATCTTCCAGCTTTCTTCCGCTTGCAGCACTAACATCTCCATACCATTCTGAACAGTAGCACCCTGTTGTTCCCCTTTTTGAAGAAAGAGTGTCCTTTCCGGATTGTATATTAGATCGAACAGACAATGTGAGGGGCCGATATTTTCGTAAGGAATTTGAGGCGCTTCAGTAATATGAGGAGCCATTCCAGTTGGAGTAGTATTGATAAGCAATTTCGTTTCCCTTATAACTTCTGGCGAAACCTGTTCATAAGAATATTGATGCACTCCTGGTTTTCTTGAAACCAGTTTATATTCTATCGCTAATTTTCGAAGCACATATTCTACTGCTTTCGCGGCACCACCTGTACCAAAAACAAGTGCCTTATTGGGCAAGTTGGGGAATGAATTACGGAGAGATTGTTCAAATCCTATAACATCGGTATTATGTCCAATCAATTTTCCCTTCTCGATACTAATACAATTACAGGCGCCGGTTTTTTTAACGACGGCAGATTTTTCGTGGAGGTAACCGGTTACAAGTTCTTTGTATGGAATAGTAACATTTAATCCAACCAGTTCAGGAACCCTTGCTAATAAAGCAGTGAGTTCGGTAATAGAGGCTAAAGGATAGGTTTCATATTCATATCCTTCAATACCTTCCCTGATAAACTTTTCGGAAAAGTATTTCTTGGAGAAAGAATGCCCCAACGGATACCCTATGAGTCCTAATTTTTTCAATGTGATGAATCTTTTGAAAGGAAGAGATTGAAAGTATCGCCACGTAATCCGATACGCATTGCTTCCATAGGAATTACTTCAGAAGGTGCAATATTGCCCAGGTTCACGTTGCAACCGATCAATTCAATGAAATACAACTGTTGTGCTTTTTGCGGAGCTTCCATATAATTTTCTCTTCCGGAATCTGGGTCAGTATTTCCTGCACCAGTCCTTCCCTTACTTCTCCACTTCCCCTGTAAATACCAACATTACCTGCTTCACGAGCTTCAGCAATAACATAGGTAGCTCCTGCATTCAATTCAGCCCTCATCAATTCTATCCATTTATAAGGAGGAATGATATGGGTGGCATCCTTACTACCTACTTCGCTTAATACGGTGCCGTGTTTGGTGAGTTTCTCTATATAACCACATTTTTCAGCATGAGGTATGGTTATGGAACCGTCACTTACTTCCATATGGCTAACGCCAAAGTCGCGGCATACTTCAATATAATCTTCCACCTGATTACGAACCAGGAAGGCTTCAAACAAAGTTCCTCCGAAATAGATGGGCATTCCATAAGAACGGTACACATCGAGTTTCTCCCTGAGATTAGGTGTAACGTAGGATGTTCCGAAGCCTAGTTTTACGATATCTACATGCGGACCAGCTACACTAAGGAAATGATGAACTTCTGGTATGCTCAATCCTTTATCCATCACCATGGTGATGCCACTTGTACGGGGTTTCTTATGACGTTCAGGAATCTGTGAAAGATTAAAATTCATGCTGATAGCTTTAACCAATTAAAAGATGCGCAAAAATACGGACAAATTATCAGCCTTTTGTTGATAAGAATCAACCAATCCTGAATCAGATGGATCGGTTACGTTTATACCGTGCAACAATATCCACTACAAGCGGATTTCTTAGCAAGGCTGGATTCAGGTCCAGTAATTTCTTTAGCAAGCGGGGGGCTTTCTGCATCGCTTTTTCCAATTGCAGTAAGGCCTCTTTTGATTTTCCCAAGGCAAAATATATTGCGGTACTATAGAAGGAGAATACTGGTTTGTCGTCAGTCATTTTTCCTGCTGCAATCACTTGTTCCAATGCTTCTTCATAAAACTCGCCATGGTAAAGGCAACGTATCAGGGCTTCCCAGCCAGCTACGTTTCGTGGTCTGTTACGAACCACTTGCGAAAAATACTGGATGGCTTCCTTATGCTGACCTAACTGCATCTTACACTCTCCCATTGCCAGATTATATTCGGGCTGAAGGCGGTGAATCTGCAATGCTGTTTCCAGATGTTTGATGGCAGCTGTCCACTGCTGTTCGTTTACATAAGTACAAGCTACCTTATAATGGAGTTTACTGTCTTCCTGGTTAAGATGGGATGCCTTCCTGTAGTAAAACCTTGCCTGTGCAAAATTCTTCATGCGGTCGTAGCAATGACCGATGGCTTCATAAATCACATCTTCCGGACGGGAGAGTTCCAAAACTTTTTCAAGGGCTTCTACTGCGTCTCTGTATTTTCTCATCCGGATATAGGCATCACCCATATTCCTGTATGCATAATCGAACTTCTCATCGATAGCAACTGCATACTTATAGGCATCCACAGATTTTTCATAGAGTTTCAATCCCTGGAAGGCGGCAGCAAGATTAAACCAGGCCAGTTCCGAATAAGGATATTCTTCAATTATCTGTTGGTGTAATGCTATACTATCTTCATTCCTTCCCGTAAAATCTGTCCAGAAGCATATTTTATACAATGCTTCTTCATTGGTTGGATCCTGTTCAAGAATAAGTTTGAGACAATCGAATATCTTATCGAACTCTTCATAGTCATCATATACATCTGCGAGTTCGAATAAAAGTTCAAGTCTTTCTTCCCCATCAAAATGTTGCAAAGCGTTTTCCAGCAATACAACAGCTTTCTCTTGCTGGTCCAATGCCAGATAAACATCTGTCTTAAGTATATACAGGTTGATATCGTTGCTATCCAGCAGTTCTACATGCTCAAGTATTTCGAGGGCTTCATGATATCTTCTGGTAGCGATCATGAGGTCGGCCTTCTTAATTAAGAGGGAGGAGGAATAGGGAAACTGTTCGGCACCCAATTCAGCCGCTTCCAGGGCCTGGGTTACATCTTCTATATCATCAAAATAGTCAATGATTTTTTCAAACGATTCTTCGTCCAGAAAGCGATGGCTTCGGCCGGCACGGAGGTGCTGAAACTGTTTGATTAGTTCCTTTATATCTTCTTTATCCTGATGGGATGAGTTTTCTTTCATTAAACGGTAGGTTATTGTAATATACCCCTCACTCGTAAAACCCGCAAGTTTTATTTATTAACGCCTGTTGAAAAAAAGCGAAAAAAGCTATTGAAAGCCAACCTTTTACCTTTTTCATGCGTAAAATGAGCTAAACCGTGGGTAAATAATGGGTCTATTTCTATGGAATCTGTAACAAAATACCATCTCAATCGTTAAGAGAATACTAAGGTTTGGGACAAGCGGTTTCAAATTTCTAAAATAAAAGCTATATTTTCGCTCAGATTATGCAGGCAAATTTTACTCTAAATTTTAACCACATGCTTAAAAAAACCATCATATGTATGGCACTGATTGGTGTTGTGGCGCTTGCATCTGCCAGTAGTGGCGGCGGAGATAAGAAAAAAGCTGCCACCGTTCCCAGTATCGCTGCACTCAAATCTACACCTGGTTACTCCTTAAGGGCGGGACGCAGCTATTCCAATGCATTAAGCCTGAAGAAGCAAAGTAATTTTGCTCAATCAAATACGATACTCACCTATCGTAAAGGCAATAGCATTTATATTCTTCCAACGGCCAGTAAATTACAAAAGCCAGCTAGTGTTCGCACTAACTTGAATTTGCTGAACCTTAAGATGAATTTGCGTAAGTAATCTTCCTTTTTTAGTTGGAATTCGTCTTCTTACTTTCCTCGTAAGTAAGTTCCCTGTATCCTGATTTCGGGATATCGAATCTTGAAACCGGAATCGGATTAAGATTGATTTTAGACAGTGTGTATTTGATCTTCAATTTTCCCTGCACCAACTCCCATTCTAAAGGGAGCCCATTCAGGTTTTTAAACATATAGTCATACTCCCTGTTCTCGGGTATGATATCTGAAGTATAGTAAACCACAAACGTACTGCCATCCTTCATTGTTGCAGTGGCTTTTGTACACTTGTATCCGGCAATGACTTTTGTTTCTGTAGTATTTGAAAATACGATGCCATCATATTTCCTGTTTTTCTCTGCCCAGTTTTCTGCGGTCATACGTATCAGTAATTTCTGACCACTTACTTCACGAAGGGCTACTGCCGATCCTGTCTTGGCATCATGTATAATGGCTGAAGAGAATAAAGCGCTTGTCATTTCACTACGGCTCATGTTACCCTTTATATAAACCGTGGTAACAGATCCGTCGAAAGCATCAGCCATCTTCGGTTCAGCTGAGCCTGTCGATATCTGTGTATCGTAACTCAGCATCAGTTCAGATACTTTACGCTGAGCAGTAACTGTTGTGGCAGTTACCAAAAGAAAAACGAAAAGTAATAATGGCTGTTTCATGTTATAATTGTCTCCACTTATATTATTAAAAGACGTGCCAGAAACTCAATAAGGTTGTCTAAAATAACAAAGACCTGCCAGATTTAAGAGTCTGACAGGTCTTTTTATATAAATACTTTAACAGATTACTTATTTCTTACCTGGTTTGTTACGGGAGTCCTGAAGTTTCTTCTGGTTTTCCTGTATCTCTTCCATTTTAAGGGCAAACTTCGACTTGGTCTTTGGTTTCTTCCGGTTAGCCTCGATCTTAGCCAGAATCTTGTCGTGATCAATGATATAGTTCTGTATTACCCATTGCAAAATCAATGTTATCACGTTTGATACTGTGTAGTACCAGGTTAAAGCCGATGGCAACCTGTTGAAGATAAACAGGAGTATGAAAGGGAATACATAAGGCATATACTTCAGCGCAGGATTACCCTGGTCTGGAGTCATGTTTGTATTATATAAGGAAATAAGGAAGCTGGTAGCTGCTGCTGTAAGCGTGAACAAGCTTAAGTGATTTCCTAATCCCCAAACATTGATCGGGAAAGTAACAATAGAGTCGTAAGAAGCGAGGTTATGCGACCATAAGAATTCCTGTCCTCTGAGTGCAATATTGGAGTTGAAGAAACTATATAGGGCGAAGAAGATAGGAATCTGCAGTAAGGCAGGAATACAACCTCCCAATGGATTGACACCTGCTTCCCTGAAAAGCTTCATCTGCTCCATACCTATTTGTTGCTGATCACCGCCTAATCGCTCTTTCATTTTATCGATCTCAGGCTTCAACGCTTTCATTTTGGCACCACTCAGATAACTGGTATATACCAATGGAGATGTAGCCAATCGGATGAATATCGTAAGCAATGCTATTACCAATCCAAAACTCAGGATAAAGCTTTTGAAGAAATTGAAAACCGGCATTACAATTAACCTGTTGATAGGACGCACAAAAGCATACATATCACGACCGAGGTTAATGATTTCATCCATATCAGTAACCGGCAATTTTTTCAGGATATTATAATCATTTTGGACCAAAGTATAATTGCATTGGGAAACTGGCAGTAGCACCTAATGGCAATTTAGACTGAAGATTAGTGGTTACATTGGCAATCTTGGAAGAATCAGCTGTCTCTCTTATAAACTTAATATCACCAGTACCAAAACTTTGCTTAGCAACCAAAGTAACATTAAAAAACTGCTGAGCCACACTCACCCATTGCACTTGCTTTTCAAATTTCTTTTCGCTCTTGGTTTGGATATAATCAAAATCGTTGTTCTCCAGGAAACAGATATTGGTCTGCTGACTCTCATACTCTCTGTCACTTTCGTGTGGTATTGGTTGTGATTGCCAGGTTAAATTAAAGGCACCCTGAGTAAATAATTTATCGGCCCCTGTAAAACGAGGAGTCCAGTCAATAAGGTAATCATGGTTCCTGATAACGAAACTGTGATTTATAATTTCTCCGTTTGTACCAGTAGCGGAAAATGTAATTGTTTGGCTGCTATCTGCATTCTTTTCAATTGTGCCTTCAGAAAAGTAAAGGTCAGTGATGGAAGCGGATTGATTAGCGCCTGTATTAATTGTATAAGATATCTTATCGAATGCCGAACCTGCCATGGTAACCTGTTTACCATTGGGTGACTTATAGTTTTTCAGCTCCACCATTTTGGGCTGTCCACCTTTATTGGTGAAAGTCACTTTCAACAAGTCGTTTTCAGCAACGAGTAATTTTTCAACTCCAACTTTTTTAAAGCCATTGGCAGCGGTATCAACAATCACCACTTGAGCTTTAGTTGTATCTGAAGCAAGCGCCACAGAATCCTTGTACTTTTTCACCAGGGCAATGGAGTCTTCTTTCTTTTGATTGATAGCTTGTAATTCCTGGCTGTTTCTGGTTGAAACAAAAAGGTAAACAAAAAGCAGAACGGCCAGCAGCACAAAGCCCATTACCGTATTACGGTCCATATTCATTTGCTAAAATTTAAAGAGGTGCAAAGATAGGGGATTGGGATTGAGTCGGGAGGGTTTAGTCGGTAGGCGGTAGTAGGAAGTCTGGAGTCGGGAGTCAGGAGTCAGGAGTAGGAAACCAAAGTTGGGAGTAATAAGTTGTAAGTAATAAGTTGGGGTCTACGCACTTGAACTCCAACTTATTACTTACAACTTAGAACGTACAACTCCTCCTATATCATTTCGCTTTGCAAGAGCGGGTTCTTGATAGCGTTTTTGCGGTCGGCATACTCGCGGGCTGCTTTTACGAAGCTTACGAATACCGGCTGAGGGTTCTCTACAGTACTTTTCAGCTCGGGATGGTATTGAACGCCGATAAAAAACGGATGCCCCTGAAGCTCAACAATTTCAACCAATCCACTTTCCGGATTCTTACCACTGGCAATCATTCCGGCTTTTTCATATTGATCAAGGTATTTATTATTGAACTCCCAGCGATGACGATGTCTTTCACTGATAGCATCTGTTCCATATATTGCATGAGCCAGCGTTTTAGGTTTCAACTCACATGGATAGGAGCCCAAACGCATGGTACCGCCTTTAGCTGTAATCTTTTTCTGTTCTTCCATCAGGTCTATAACCGGATCGGGGGTATCAGGGTTCATTTCAGTGGAATGGGCCTCTTTTATACCTAATACATTCCTTGCAAATTCAATAACTGCCATTTGCATACCTAAACAGATACCGAAGAAAGGCAGGTTGTTTTCGCGGGCAAATTTCACCGCAACAATTTTACCTTCCACTCCTCTCATACCGAATCCAGGAGCCACCAGCAATCCGTCAAGGGCACCTAATTTCTCGAATACGTTTTCTTCAGTAATAAATTCGCTATGCACATTCACGATCTGCACCTTGCATTCATTCATAGCACCTGCGTGAACAAATGATTCGAGGATGGATTTATAAGCATCCTGCAATTCAATATATTTTCCAATCAATCCGATGGTAACCTTGCTCTTGGGGTATTTCAGCTTATCGAGGAATTCTTTCCATTTACCTAATTCAGGCTCCTGATACTGCGTGATATTCATCTTCTTCATACAGATGAGATCGAGTTTCTCGCGCATCATCGTCAATGGAACTTCATAAATAGTAGAAGCATCGGCCGCTTCAATAACCGCTTCCTGTTTTACATTACAGAAAAGGGCAATCTTCCTTCTTATCTCTGGTGATAATGCTTCTTCAGTACGGCAAACGATAACATCAGGATGTACACCTTCCTGACTCAACATCCTTACGCTATGTTGTGTTGGTTTTGTCTTTAATTCCTTTGCAGCTCTCAGATAAGGTATCAAAGTGAGGTGAACAACCACGGTATCTTCTTCAGGTAATTCCCATTGTAATTGACGCAAAGCTTCAATGAATGGTAAACTTTCAATGTCACCAACAGTACCACCTATTTCTGAAATGATGATATCGAATTCCTTACTCTGTCCTAACAACAACATCCTTCTCTTGATTTCATCAGTAATATGCGGAACAACCTGTACTGTTTTACCAAGATAGGCGCCTTCTCTTTCCTTATTGATTACGGTTTGGTAAATACGTCCTGTGGTAACGTTATTTGCCTGTGAGGTAAAAATATTCAGGAAACGTTCGTAGTGACCTAAATCCAGATCGGTTTCAGCACCGTCTTCAGTTACAAAACATTCACCGTGTTCATAAGGGTTCAGTGTACCCGGGTCAACGTTAATATAAGGGTCAAACTTTTGAATGGTTACCTTAAGTCCCCTTGCCTGCAGCAATTTTGCCAACGAAGCTGCAATGATTCCTTTACCCAGGGATGAAGTAACTCCACCGGTTACAAAAATGTACTTAGCCATAAAATATAAGTGCGTTATTTAATAATTTAAGCCTTCCATAAAACCGGAAACCATTGCTGGTTACCGAAAATGTTCACTGAACAAAAAAAGCAAATCCCGGAACCAATGCTGCTGTTCCAAAACACCGGAAAATCTACTACGATAAGGTTATTTACTGATACAGTGACCCGAGGAAGGTAGCCTGTAAGGCTGTCAATTATAAAAATTCCAAGAGGTCGTACAAAACTACTCTTTTTTCTTTGGAGAAAGGTGATAATAAATAGATGGGGAAAACTCGTGCTTATTTAGTGGAGAGAAGCTATAAATCGTCTATTTACTTAATAGCCAGCACGATGTCTAATAACGACAATAAGGTAGCAGCATAAAGCTCACTACCTTTTATGGGATAGCATTTTTAAATATAAATGGGGGTAAATTGACTGCTTACTTGGCCATTGTCAAGGGCTGAACCGTGCTCATGACAGCTTGTGAAGGCTGATCCTGGCTCGAGTTTACCAGTTCTTTTGCATCGGAAGCGGTGCCTTTACTCATATGGAGTAAAACAATTAGCAGTATTTCTAGTACCAGTACAATACGACTGATCTTGTCGTTTTTCATGTGATATTGGTTAAGGGGTGTAACTTTTCAAGAACGAAATAAAAAAACAAATATTATACATACAAACTATTACAGAACAAAAATTCAAATTAAAATAAAATATAATTTATTAATCCTTCGCTATCTTTTCAAAACTGGTAACCAGACCTTTGATAAGGGATGAACTGAAACCCTGGTGTTCCATTTCATTTAGGCCTGCAATGGTACAACCTTTTGGCGTAGTAACCTTATCGATCTCTTGTTCGGGGTGTGTTCCTTTCTTCAACAAAAGTTAGGCGGCCCCTTTTACAGTTTGAGCGGCAATGAGGCTGGCAGTAACTGCATCAAAACCTATCTCGATACCACCCTGGATATTGGCGCGGATATATCTCATAGCATAAGCTGTGCCACAGGCACCTAAAACAGTTGCTGCATCCATTAATTTTTCATCAATCCATACCGCTTTGCCTAATTGATTGAAAAGGTCCTCAATAATTTTGGCGTCTTTGGCCGCAACATCCTGATGGGCCAGGCAAGTCATGCTTTCCTGTATGGCGATGGCGGTATTGGGCATGGCCCTTACCAATGGAATTTTCTTAACTATGGCTTTTTGTAATTGTTGCAGGGAAACACCAGTAACAACTGATACTAACAGGTGCTTTTTTATATTAACGGCATCTTTTATTCCCTCCAGAACAGCAGCTGTTTGAAAGGGCTTTACAGCCAAAATGATCCAATCGGCGAATTTCACCGCCTCCTTATTATTATCACTCACCAGTACCCCTCTTTCTTCCAGTTTGTGCAGGGTCTTGATATTCCTTTTTGTTATAATGATATGCTCAGGCTTCATGAAACCACTATTGATAAGTCCTTCAGCAATCGCTGTTCCGAGGTTACCCCCACCGATAATGGCAATCTTCTTATTCATATGATTCGATTTAATGCAACTGCCATCCCGCAGAGCAGGATGGCAGCAAGAATTAGAGGCTGTAAAGTTAGTAATAGTTTGCGGTAGTAAGATAATTTCTCACATAATCACCTACTCCTTCTTCAAGGGAATAAAAAGGCTCGGAATAACCTGCCTTCTTCAATTTAGTCATATCGGCTTCGGTGAAATACTGGTATTTCTCCCTGATATCTTCCGGCATATCGATATAATTGATTACCGGTGAGCGATCCATTCCGGCAAATGTGGCTTTTACCAGATCATTGAAGCTTCTTGCAGTACCAGTACCCAGATTATAGATTCCATTTATTTCTTCGCCCCTACCTTTTTGCTGGAATAACCAGTAACAAACTTTCAGCAAATCTTTCACATAAATGAAATCGCGCAATTGCTGCCCATCTTTGAAATCGGGACGATGGGAACGGAACAATTTTACCAACCCATCTTTATTTATCTGGTTAAATGAATGCCAGATAACACTTGCCATCCGGGCTTTATGATATTCATTGGGACCGTAGACATTGAAGAATTTCAATCCAGCCCAAAAAGGAGGATGAGTAGATTGCTGCAAGGCCCATTTATCAAATTCATTCTTTGAAACTCCGTATGGATTCAAAGGTTTCAACTGGAAAGAAAGCTCATGGTCATCTTTATATCCTAACTCACCCGCACCATAGGTTGCCGCTGAAGAAGCATAAACAAGAGGTACATTGTTAGAACTGCAATAGTTCCATATTTTTTGAGAATACTCAACATTCAGATGCTCATGAACAGAATAATCAAATTCAGTAGTATCTGTACGGGCGCCGATATGAAAAACAAATTCAATGGATGGTTTATATTCTTGCAGCCAATCAAAGAATGTTTCCCTTTCTATTTTGTCAACAAACTTTTTTCCAGCCAGATTTGGTTCCTTATCAGCACGGGAAAAATCATCCACTAACAATAAATTCTCAAATCCTTTATTATTAAGGAAGCCTACCAGACAACTGCCGATAAAACCGGCTGCTCCTGTAACAACTATAAATCCTTTTCCTTCCATCTTCCTTATTTACAAATAATCTATTCGAATTATGGAAAAAATCATAATGCACTAAGCGCATGTTCACTTTCATGACCAGCGAGCAAATTATCTATGGCATTATCATAACGTTCCTTCCAGGTATTTACAGTACCCCAATAGAGTCCATCAACCTCAATACTTCCTGTAGTCACTTCACCGAGCTCTTCAAACGGATGTCCTTCCATTGCTTTGCGGAAAGCCGCTAAGCGGTTAGACTTAACAGTAACCACCACCCTGCTTTGTGCTTCACCAAACCAATAAGCATCTTTACGGATCTTATAGTCTGTGGCAACTACATCAAACCCAAGGTTACGATTGAAGCAGGATTCGAGTAATGCGATGAACAATCCACCTTCACTTACGTCGTGAGCAGATTCCACATATTTATTACTGATAAGGAAAGCGAGTTGTTGTTGCAATTCATATTCTTCTTCCAGATCGAAATGCGGAGCTGGACTGAATTCCACTCCCTTGATCTTATGCAGGTATTCTGATGAATTGATATCTGGTCTGCTGGTACCGAGCATGAAAATCATATCGCCAGGAGCTTTGAAGTCCATCGTCATCTTCCTGTTCACATTATCCAGTAAGCCCACCATACCGATTGTTGGTGTTGGATATACGGGACCATCTGGATTTTGGTTATAGAAGCTCACGTTACCACCTGTTACCGGGGTATCGAACTTCACACAAGCTTCACCCATTCCTTTGATAGCGTTTACGAACTGGAAATATACACCTGGGTCGTATGGGTTACCGAAGTTGAGACAGTTGGTGATACCTAATGGCAATGCACCGCTGCAAACTATATTACGGGCTGCTTCAGCAACAGCAATCATTCCCCCTTTATATGGATCGGCATAAACGTAACGGCTATTACAATCTGTTGTAAGGGCCAATCCCTTATTTGTTGGTTTTGCAATAACCACAGCGGCATCACTTGGTGCGTTCGTGGAGGCATTAACGGTACCTACCATGCTGTCGTACTGAACATATACCCATCTTTTGGACGCTATATTCGGAATAGAAGTCAGGGCTTCTGCCACTACCTTAAGATCTTCCGGCACTTCGATGCTTTCTGGTTTGAAAGCTTCAATCTTATCGAAATAATCGGGGCGGATATAATCGCGTGAATTTTGAGGAGCACCACCACCGAGAACCAGTTCATAGGCAGGGAGAACAGCTTCCAGTTGACCATTCATGAAAAATTGGAGGAGACCGTCGCCAGTTACTTCACCAATTTCTGAACAAGGAAGATCCCATTTTTCAAAAACTGCAATCACTTCTGCTTCACGACCTTTTTCCACAACCATCAGCATTCTTTCCTGGCTTTCGCTAAGCAGCAGTTCCCAGGCTTTCATATTTTTTTGGCGGGTAGGTACTTTATCGAGATCGATACGCATTCCTACTTCTCCTTTAGCACTCATTTCTGAAGTAGAGCAGATGATACCGGCAGCGCCCATATCCTGCATACCTACAACAGCACCTGTTTTTATCACTTCCAAACAAGCTTCCAGTAATTTCTTTTCCTGGAAAGGGTCACCTACCTGAACGGCTGGTAATTCTTCAGTACTTTCTGCAGTGATATCTGCACTGGCAAAAGAGGCACCACCGATACCGTCTTTACCAGTAGCGGATCCAACAAAGAAAACCGGGTTACCAATTCCTTTTGCAGTAGCCGAAATAGTTTCACCATTTTTAACGATACCTACGCTCATGGCATTCACCAATGGGTTGGTATGATATTTCTGTTCGAAGTAAATTTCACCTCCAACAGTAGGCACACCGAAACAGTTACCGTAGTGACTGATACCGTGAACTACCCCAGCTAAAAGGTGCTGTGTTTTACTTTCTGTAAGGTTACCGAAACGTAAAGAGTTTAGAGATGCTATAGGACGGGCACCCATGGTAAAGATGTCGCGATGAATACCGCCAACACCAGTTGCTGCTCCCTGAAAGGGTTCGATAGCTGAAGGGTGGTTATGAGATTCTATTTTGAATACGACGCCGTATCCGTCACCGATATCCATCAGTCCGGCATTTTCATCACCTGCTTTCACCAGCATACGTTTACCGTCGCGGGGAAGGGTCTTTAACCATTTGATGGAGTTTTTATAGCTACAATGTTCGCTCCACATAGCACTGAAGGAGCAGAGTTCATTGAAATTGGGAGTGCGCCCCAATTTTTGCTTTATCAATTCAAATTCTTCTTCTGTAAGTCGGAGCTGCTGAGCAGTTTTGAGGGTTACTTCCATAATATTTTTTGTCGGAACTACTAAGAAAGCGCAAAAGTACGAACCACTATGCAATCTTATTTATAATTTTATTCCTATTATTACTGCTGATGACTATTGCTTTTGTGCATAATTATAAGGCCTTTTTGCCTGGATTATATGGGTATCGCCAGTTTTTCGCGAAATATGGCATCAATACGGAAGTGGTGACACCTGATGAGTTGCGGATTATCCATCGCGACGTTGAATGGTATTTCCTGGGTACAGATATTAGTAGTCCGAAAGAAGGCATCTATAAAATCCATGAATATCCTTCTGCCTCCCTCCCTCCTTTCAGGAAATGGAAAGATTGGGTTAAGAGCTTTATCAACACCCAGCCCGATTTCAGAATTTACCAGAATGAGTTTGTGAAGAATTGTCTTGGTTTCCATGATACCATACCATTTGGATTTCGGGAATTGGGCATCCCGGATATATGGCTAAACGGCTTTCCTACATTACCCAAAGAATATGATTTTATTTATATAGGTGATGTTTCTGCTACGAGGAATATCCCTTATCTGCTGGGGAAGTTTAATGAATTGATGAAGGATAAATCGTTGTTGATATTAAGTCACCAGTACGATGACCTGAAGCAGAAATTCGCTGATTATAAGAATATTCATTTCAAGGGACCGGTACAGAAGGAGCAGGTGCGTGATTATATATTACGTTCGAGGTTTGCATTGAATTATATACCCGATATAGTGCCATTTAACCAGCAAACATCTACCAAGTTGTTAGAGTATTGTGCCTGTCATATTCCGGTAATCAGTACCCGGTATAATTGGGTGGAGCAGTTTGAGAAAAATGTAGGGGGGCGTTATTTTTATTTAGACAATGACCTTCAGAATTTCACCTGGGAGGCTATATCTGCGTTTAGTTATGATTTTCCGGACCTCAGTGAGTGGACCTGGGATAAGCAGATCAGGCAATCGGGGGTTTTGGAGTTTCTGCAGAGTATATTTCCGGAGTTGGAGTTTGGGGAGTAGTGAATCGGGATGCCATCCTACCCCCCGGATGGCATCCTGGGGGTAGGATGGCATCTCGATTCACTTCTCCCCAAACTCCAACTCCGGAAATATACTCTGCAGAAATTCCAAAACCCCCGATTGCCTGATCTGTTTATCCCAGGTCCAATCACTTAGATCCGGAAATTCATAATTAAACGCAGATATAGCCTCCCAGGTGAAATTCCTGAGGGCATTGTCTAAATAAAAATAACGTCCCCCTACATTTTTCTCAAACTGCT
>JBGAQE010000083.1:0-21076 GCA_044220885.1 Chitinophagaceae bacterium | reverse complement strand
TTTCAAAGTAAAGACCTCAATAAAGATGCGCTGAAAGATGTTTTTGCTGATCTTGAATTAGAACCTCGCCCAACGTATTCTTGGCGAAAGTCTGCCAGTAGCTGCCGCGCAAAAAAGCTGTATTGAAAAAGAAATACCCCAAGGGTTCAAACAGACCTGTTCAAATATATTGAAGCACCGAATCGTAGTCTCATCATCTGCTGGTGCTAATTCCGATGCACAACCATCTGCTGTAAAAAATATCAATAATACGCCTCATACCTATACAGTTATGTGACGCTGCTATCAGCAAATTGGTAAAGGAATTATCCGCCCAAAAAGAAATCTGCTTCGATACTGAAACAACCAATATCGACGCCAACATCGCCGACCTGGTGGGAATCTGAGCTTTTCATGGAAAACAGGTGAAGGCTGGTATGTTCCTTGTCCGGCAGACAGGAAAGAAACAGAAAAATTCCTCAAGCATTTCGATAAACTATTCAACGACACATCCAAAGTATGGATAGGACAGAACCTCAAATATGATATGCTGGTCCTGAAATGGTATGGCGTTGAATTGAAAGGCGACATTGATACGTTACATTATGTTATTGAACCCGATGGAAAACGCAGCATGGATATACTATCCGTTCAATATCTGGGATACGAACCGGTTCACATCGATGAATTGATTGGAAAGAAAGGCAAGAACCAGGCACCATGAGAGATGTGGAAATTGATAAGATAAAAGACTACGCCTCAGAAGATGCCGATATCACCCTTCAATTGAAACAGGTTTTCGAGCCACAGTTAAAAGAGAAGGAAGTTGAAAAAGTGTTTTATGAAGTGGAAAATCCATTGGTGAAAGTTTTAACAGCCATGGAGTTTGAAGGAATACGAATTGATACTGAATTCCTCAACGATTACTCCAAACAACTGGAGAAAGAAGCGAAGACAGTGAAGAAAGAATATGCAAACAAGCTGGCGTTCGTTTCAATCTGGCTTCGCCCAAACAATTGGGAGAAGTGTTGTTTGATAAGTTACAATTAGATCCAAAAGCAAAGAAAACAAAGACAGGGCAATATGCTACAGGAGAAGATGTATTGATGAAGCTTGCAAACAACAATCCGATTGTAGCCGACATACTTGCTTTAGGAATTACTGTGTTGAAATCAACATATGTAGATGCTCTTCCTGAAATGGTGAATCCGAAAACTGGCAGGGTCCATACTTCTTATGCACAGGCAGTAGCAGTGACTGGGCGCTTAGCTAGTAATAACCCGAATCTCCAGAATATTCCAGTAAGAACTGAAAGAGGTAAAGAGATCAGGAAAGCTTTTGTAGCAAGAGATGAAAAACATATACTACTATCGGCCGACTATTCACAGATCGAATTGAGAATCGTAGCTGCTATCAGTGCCGATCCGGCTATGTGCGAAGCATTCAGAAAAGGTACAGACATTCATACAGCAACAAGCCGCCAAAGTATACAATATACCAGAAGAAATGACAAAAGAAATGAGGTACAAGGCGAAGAGTGTAAACTTCGGAATCATTTACGGACAAGTGCTTTTGGCCTGGCCGATAATCTTGGCATCAGCAGAACAGAAGCAAAGGAAATAATCGATAATTACAAGAAGCAGTTTTCCGGAATCCAGAAGTATATGGATGACACCATCAACTTTGCCCGCGAAAAAGGCTATGTAGAGACTTTGATGGGAAGAAAACGCTGGTTACGAGATATCAACTCTTCAAATTTCACTGTTCGTGGATTTGCTGAACGAAATGCCATTAACTCTCCTATTCAAGGAACAGCAGCCGATATGATAAAGTTGGCCATGCAAAAAGTGCAGGCAGCTATGTTAAAAGAGAAGATGAAAAGCAGGATGATATTACAAGTGCATGATGAATTGGTTTTTGATGCATTAAGAACGGAAGTGAAAGAATTGAAGCCATTGATACTTGAAAACATGCAATCAGCTTTGATACTTCCTGAAAATGTTCCTGTAATTGCTGAATGTGGTGAAGGAGATAACTGGTTAGCCGCTCACTAAAACCTTATATAATGAAAGCAAAAGTTTCACCAATTGATAAGTATATCAATGATGCCGCTCCTTTTGCCCAACCCATCCTTAATCATCTGAGGAAACTAGTACACGCGGCTTGTCCGGAGGCTGAAGAAAAAATAAAATGGGGCTTCCCTCATTTTCGATTGTAGCGAAATGATGTGCAGCATGTTTCTTCTTGCCACATGCTTCATTCTGGAGCTGGAAAGCACCGCTCATGAAAGATCCTGTGCTGAAAGAAACAGCTGCATCAGAAGTGGCGATGGGACATCTCGGTAAAATCACCTCTTTAAAAGATCTTCCTTCAGACAAGAAAATAACAAGCTGGATAAAAGAAGCGATGAAATTGAATGATGACGGGGTTAAAATGGTAAAGACTAAACCAGCTAAATCACCAGAGCTGGTGGTGCCATCTACTTTACTAAAGCACTTCAAAAAATAAAAAGCTCTTTCTTTCTTTGAAGAATTCAGTACTTCAGCGAAAAAAGAATATGTGTCATGGGTCGATGATGCCAAATCGGAAGATACCAGAAACAAACGCATGGAGCAATCCATTGAATGGCTGGCCGAAGGAAAGCCGAGGAACTGGAACACATGAAGAAATATCAATAGCAAGATAAGACACACAAGGCACTATAAACAAATAAATTTACTATCAAATAACATCCCGTCTTCGTTTATTAAATTTACCAACGCCGCAGCATTTTTAAGATTCAACTTCTTGAGAATGTTGTAACGGTGAGCATCAACTGTTCTTACTGAAAGGGAAAGATGCGAAGCTATCTCTTTTGAAGAATTACCTTTTTTCAATAACCTTACTATATCCAATTCCCTGTCAGACAACTTATTTAAATCAGGTTTTTCATCCTGATCATCATTTGCCAAATTGATTTGCGTAAGGATGTTTTTCACTTCTTCACATATGTAAGTATGTCCTGCCAGCACTTCATCAATAGCAGTGTATAATTCACTCTTATCCGAACTTTTTGTGAGATACCCTGTTGCTCCTGCTTTAATTATTTTTTTTACAATAGCAGGTTGGGTTAATAAGGATACAGCAATAATGTTTGTTCCAGGAGAATATTTTTTTACCAATTTTGTTACATCTATACCGGAAATGGGATGCATGTTGATATCAACCAATAAAATGTGGGGTCTTAATAGTTTTACTGCTTCAGATCCTTCAACAGGATTATTGAAAACGCCCACAACCTCAAATCTTTGCTGTAGCTCTAACATGGATTTCCAGGCTTCAGCAATCAACTTGTGATCTTCAATTATGACAGTCCTGATTCTTTCTTGTGCTGAATTCATAGTAATAACTTGTTGTATTCTTAAATGATACTTACAGAAACAGCAAAAGAGTTAATTTCATTTAAGGATAATTGTTTCCACTTATTGCATGTAGCATAAGGGAACCTTAGTTAGTAAAATTAAGTATAATTTGTAAATTAGTTACTATCCGTTTATGTCAGAAAACTGTATACTGCCTATAATATAATGAGCTGGTCGTTTTACTTTTTTGTAGTGAAATTAATTGGTGGCCGATACCTTCTTTTTGCAGGTCTTGCCTTTATTCTTGCTTATATTATATTCAGGAAACAACTAAGTATTAAAAAAATCCAGCAACCCTATCCAAAATCCATCGATTATATACGTGAAATCGGCTTTTCTCTTACTACACTCGCCATATTTTCACTGATTCCTCTTCTATTTATCCGAAATCCTGCCATTAGAGTTCACACAAACTATTATACCGATATCAATCAGCATGGATCTTTGTCTTATTTCATTATCGCTCTCTCGATCATGCTATTTCTTCATGATACGTATTTTTATTGGGCTCATCGCCTGATGCATCACCTGTTCCGCATTTTTCATCTGGTACATCATAAATCAGTAAATCCATCTCCATGGGCAGCCTATGCTTTTCATCCTTTGGAGGCAATTGTAGAAGGTGGCATCGTAATCTTATTCCTTTTCACTATCCCGATCCATACTTATCATCTTCCCTTTTTCTTCCTTTTCATGATCATATATAATGTTTATGGACATTTGGGTTGGGAGCTATACCCAAAAGGTTTTAACCGTCATTGGTTAGGAAGATGGGTGAATACTGCTGTGAACCATAACCAGCACCATCAGTATTTCAAAGGCAATTATGGCTTATATTTTCTTTTCTGGGACCGCATTATGGGTACCATCAGAGAAGATTATGATCAGCAGTATGATGAAGTAAAATCAAGAAGCAAGAACAGCCCCTGACTCAAACGCCTTTTATTCCTTCAGCAGGCATCCTTACGAATGCCTCTGCAGCTTTCACCCGAATTGCTGCGCCCCTGAAACTTTCCATTTCTCCATGATTACAACCCTCTTTGTAGAAGCTGGGTGGGTCCTGACTATCGTGTAAAGCAATGGCATCATGTTTCAATAGCTGTACTGCACTTATATCGATAAAATCAGTTGGATGAAAAACCTGGGTCTGATATCCATAACACACTTCGAAAAAATACAAATCGAATTTCTTTTGTGAGCGCATCCAGCATTGCTGCGTTAGAAGAGATGCGCATTGATGATCTTTATGCGAATCAATGGGCCAGTGGGTGAAAACTATATCAGGACTTATCTCCCGAATCATCTGCTCCAGTTTCGATAACCATTCATTGGTGACTTCAGTAGCCCCGTCTATCTGCCCTAAAAACTTTGGTGTAGCTCCTAATAATTTTGCAGCCGCCACGGCTTCCTTTGTCCGGATATTAGCAGCCTCTTCATGGCTCTTCCCTTCTATTCCCGCTTCGCCCCGGGTCAGATAAATAATTGTCACTTCATGCCCGGCTTTCGATAATAACGCCAGCGTACCTCCGCAACCACTTTCAGGATCATCGGGATGCGCACCCACACAAACCACTTTCATTTTCTTCCCAGCCTTGCTATTTGATGCCGATACAAGCTGTGGCAACGACAATAAACCTATTCCTGCCACCATTTGACCAACAAAACTCCTCCGGTTGCTCATAATAAAAAATTTTACAGGTAAGTTACCCAAATTGTCCAAGCATTCCTGAAACAAGGTAGCTTTGCCAGCATATTATGAAACAACATCTCATTTATTGTTACGATGCCTATTGCGGATGGTGCTATGGTTTCAGTCCTGTTATGAAAAATTAGCTGCTAATTTTAAAGAGCAGCTGTCATTCGAAGTATTAAGCGGTGGCATGATAATCACAGAAGAGCCAAGACCGATAAGTGTAATGGCTTCATATATTCAAACTGCATATAAGACGGTGGAATATACCGGCATTCAATTCGGACAGGATTACCTCTGGCATATTTTCAATCCTGAAAAAAGTGATTGGTTTCTAATTCAGAGAAGCCTGCTATTGCTCTTTGCGTTTTTAAATCATACTATCCCGAACAACAAGTGGAGTTTGCTTCCGACCTTCAATATGCACTGAATTTTGAAGGAAGGGATCTCTGCGATGATGAAGCCTACCGTCATCTTCTTGAAAAATACAATATACCTGCGGAAGCATTCTATGAACAACTGCATAGTGAAGAATACAAGGAAAAGCCTACTATGAATTCTCCTTTTGCAAGCAATTACAAGTAACCGGATATCCCGCCGTATTACTTCAGGCTACCGATCAGAAGTTTTATTTACTGGCAAGAGGTTTCACCGACTACGAAACCTTGCAGCAAAGAGTAGAAAACGTATTGGCTGATATCCAAAAAAATAACACCCCCTCATGATTATCACTATAACACTAAACCCCTGCATAGATAAAAGTTCGGTAGTACCCGTCATGAAACCAGAAAGCAAACTTCGTTGTACTGATGTTACACGAAGCGGTGGTGGCGGTCAAATGTGAGCAAAGCTCTGAAGAAACTGGATGTGCCATCAGTAGCATTATTCCCTGCTGGCGGACATAATGGAAACATGCTTTGTTCCTTATTGAAAGAAAGCGGTATTCTTTTTCATGCTGTAGATAGTAAAGTGGAGACCCGTGAAAACTGGATCGTACTTGAAGAAAGCTCTAATCATCAATTCCGGTTCACTTTCCCCGGTAGAGAAGTTATTGAACAGACCATAATCACCTTAGTAGATCATATTAGAAGTTTCTCTCCCACTTATATTGTTGCGAGTGGAAGTCTCCCTACCGGGTTTACCTGATTATTTCTATGGTCTTATTGTAAAGACTGCAGCAGCTGTTGGTGCTAAATGTATTGTTGATACAAGTGGCCCTGCATTACAAGCATTGAAAGGTAAGAAGGCTTATATGATCAAACCCAATATTGGGGAGCTATGCCGCATGCTGAATATGAAAAGGCTTGAGAAAAATGAAGTGGATGATGCAGCCAAACAAATTATTCGTGATGGATTTGCACAGGTAGTTGTTGTATCCATGGGCCCCGATGGTGCCTGGTTGGTAAGTGAAGAAGAACAGCACTTCGTTAGTTCTCCTCCTGTAGAAAAGAAAAGTACTGTGGGCGCTGGAGATAGCATGGTGGCTGGTATTACTTATGCTTTACAAAAAGGAGCAAACCTCAAAGAAGCACTTCAATGGGGTATATCCTGTGGTTCAGCAGCAACCATGAACCCTGGTACTAACTTATTCAAGAAAGAGGATGCTGAAAAAAATTATTTGCATACCTCAACCAATAATAGATTCCCCTTTAGAAAAGAATGTTAAGTTTGAGTAATGGTAATTGGAATAAACATCCAATAACTAGCTTGCCTCACTCAAACTGCTATTATGTTCAAAAAAAATGTAGTCACCCTGATTATGGGTTGGCTTGCTTTAACAGCCTGTGCGCAATCGGGAAAGATAGATTTTGAATCTTATAATCCTACGTCTACCCTGGTAGTACCTGCACATCCGCTTCAAAAAGCGAAATTTCCTTTTATAGATGTCCATAACCATCAGTTCGACATGCCAACAGCCAACCTTCAAAACCTGGTTACGGCCATGGACCAACTCAATATGAAGGTGATGGTGAACCTTAGCGGCGATAATGGAGCGAAACTGAAAAAGTCGGTTACGAATGTAAAGGAACACTTTCCTAATCGCTTTATCGTATTTGCAAATGTTGATTTCAATAAGGTGGGGGAAGAAGGCTGGGCACAGAAAGCTGCTCAACAATTAGAAGAAGATGTAAAAAATGGAGCCAATGGTTTGAAGGTCTATAAAAATCTGGGATTATCAGTAAAAGATATAGATGGTAAACGAGTAACTGTAGACGATTCAAGGCTTAACCCTATTTGGCAAAAATGTGCCGAGCTTAAAATACCTGTATTGATACATACCGCAGATCCAAAATCTTTCTGGGACCCGGTTGATGAACATAATGAAAGATGGTTAGAGATAACAACACATCCTGGAAGGAAAAGGGGTCCGGATAATCCTGCTCCTTTTGAAACCATCATAGAGGAACAACACCGTCTATTTAAGAATAATCCCAAAACCACATTTATTGCCGCGCATTTCGGATGGTATCCAAATGACTTAGGAAAATTAGGTTCATTATTAGACCAATTGCCGAATGTAATGGTAGAGTTTGGTGCTGTAATTGCCGAATTAGGACGACAACCCCGAATGGCAAAACAGTTCTTCACCAAGTATCAGGACCGCATCCTATTCGGCAAAGACAGTTGGGTGCCTGAAGAATATGCCACTTATTTCAGGGTATTGGAAACTGAGGATGAATATTTTCCCTATCATAAAAAATACCATGCTTTCTGGGCTATGTATGGAATGGGGTTACCAGATCCTATATTAAAGAAGATCTATTATAAGAATGCATTGAGGGTGATACCTAATATTGATAAGACGCAGTTCCCGGAGTAAGTTATACGTTGTAAGTTGTAGGTTATAAGTTTTGAACCCGATTCTTTAAGAGGTCAACTACTTTGATTTTTTTCACCGCGGAGACTCAGAATATAACCGGGAAGACGAGAAGTTTTTATCGCAAAGGCGCAACGAATACAAATACATAATCATTTTAAGTAAATACAATAACCGCAGAGACGCGGAGACGCAGAGAAAAACCTCCGCGCCTCTGCGCCTCCACGGTAAAATGTATTTTGTATTTGTATTGGTCGCGAAGAGACCCTTTGCGCCCTTAGAATAAACACAGAGAGCGACACTTCTGTATTAAAATCTTTGCCCCAACAGTACTGTGGGGGAGAAAAAACTTCTCGTCTTCCCGGTTATATCTCTGCGTCTCCGCGTCTCTGCGGTTAAATGAATTTGTATTCCATCCCAGCTAATCCCAAAAATCAAACCAATCCCAGTAAAAAAGCCGCTACAGTATTCCTGCAGCGGCCGTGTTAACCATTCATCGTAATAAACCTCAAAGCTTATTGGCGTGGTCCGCGTTGCGGACGCATAGAAGGCTCAATCTCATCTTTCCATTTCTTGTATTGGTCTTCTGTAAGAATCTTTTTCAATTTGTCGTCACGTTCTGTCATGATTGGAGTTAACTTCTCACGCATAACCTGAGGATCAGGGCGCTCACCACCACTCATCAGTTCTTCTCTAACTTTATCTTGTGCTTTATAAAAAGCTGTGAATGTTTCATCAATTTCTTTCAGTTTATCTGCAGAAGGTTTGAAAGCACTATCCATTTTGTCATGGATCATCTTTACGCGCTCTTCAACCGTACGACGTTGGAATCCGCCACCTCCTTGTCCTTGTGCATAAGTAACAGTAAAACCGGCAATAATAAAACTGGCTATTAAAATAGTTTCTTCATAATTGAAATAATTTAAGTGTATTAGTATAAGAAGTGATTTATAGAAAAAACCTTTGGGCTGTTTGGTATTTAACTGTTAATCCTTTTTTTGCGTTTCGGGTTTTGGTTGATTCCCTCTTCTTGACCATGGCGACCTGTTACTCATACGCGTCACCATTGTATCAAACTTAACCACCTGACTATCTGTACAGAGTTTTCTAACCCTCTGGAAATGTCTGAACATGACCAATTCCATCGCCTCCTGTTGCTGTGCTAATTGGTTTCCAGCTGCAGCTAATACAGCTGAGTCGGTTGTTGTGGGATCTTGCAATAATTTATAAAGTGCTGTTTTTGCCAGTTTAACCTGCTCACTATATTTTTTCATTGAATCCCTGTTCTGCTCCAGCATCTGACGAAACTGAACAGTCTGCTCATCATTGAAGCCGATTTCCTTTTTTCATGGTCAACTACAGAGAAATTACCTCTTTGGGGACCACTTGATGCCGGCTTTCTTCCAAACAAGGAAATAAGCAAGCAAGCCAATATTTGAGAGTAATAAGACAACTACCAGAAAAAGCAGCCCCTTATTGTTTTTTATAAAGCTACTCATGGTTGTTCTTCGTTTAGGGTGTATAGGGTCTCTTCATTTATAGAGGCAACAGAATATTCACGGGAAGAAGTTGATCTTCATCCTGAGAAGCCATATTCCTGTTATTATGGCTATCCTGATTATTGATAAAGATGAGAGTTCATGAGAAGGATAACCAGAACGGTAGCTACCGCTACTATAGGACGGGTCATAAAACTGGCTGTCTTTGACCAGAAACCACTTTCCTCCGCTTCCATGGCAGCCTTGATACGGGTATACAGAAACGGATTGGCAGCAGCTCTGGATGTTCCATCCAAACTGGCCATTGTTTCAGCAACTTGCTTTTCGATATGTTCAGGCAGCTTCATATTATAAAATTTTGACGTTAATTGGGTTTGTAAACTTGCTGTTACCCGTTGTTTTTTTGATAATAATCGGTCAGTATTTTTCGAAGATTGCCTTTGGCCCTGTGCATCAATGACTCAACCGACGACACCGTTGTTGAAAGGGCCTCTGCTACCTCTTGGTAACTTAGCCCCTCCAATTTATGAAGGGTAAAAGCAGCTTTTTGATTATCAGGCAGTTTGCTAATGGCTTTGAACAAAACAGCTGCCTGCTCCTTGTTCTCCAGTTTCACACCAGGGTGATGAAATTCGGGATCCTGGATCACTTCCTCCTCATTTACCCCAAAAAGGCTCTGCAAAAAGGCAAAACGCTTCTTCCGCTTCTTTTTACGGAGATGGTCTAATGACTTGGTGACAGCAATCCGGTATAGCCAGGTGGAAAATTTGGACTCCCCCTTGAACTGTTCCACCGACTCATACACCTGGATAAACACCTCCTGGGCAACATCTTCCGCATCATTAGCATCCTGCACAAGGCCCATACAGGTATTGAATACCATATCCTGCCACTTCTCTACAATTGTCTTAAAAGCTGATTCATTCCCTTCCTTTAATAGCTTGATCAGTTCTTGGTCGCTCAAAAAAAGAAGTTTGAAGGAAAAATACTATTATTTACTGGGTTAGACGGTTTTAGACTATAAAACCTTGCGGCTCAAACAGCCCAAAAGGGGATAACAACCCTTTTTCTGCTAAAATACACAAGCTGTTAAGTGATATTCGGCAACTAACTTATCTTGCAGCCTCAAAAGTGAATTTTCTTTATATGGAATACAGTAAAATTATTGCCGTTACAGGCTTACCCGGACTACAAGAGTTAATAAGCAGCAAAAACGATGGAGCTATTGTTAGATCACTGGAAGACAAATCAACAAAATTCGTTTCTTCCCGTATCCACAACTTTTCACATCTTGAAAGTATTGAAGTGTATACCGTTCGTGATAACGTAAACCTGGTAGACCTATTCCAGGCCATGGAAAAAAGCGGTGTTTCATTACCAGATGAAAAAGATGCAAAAGCAATTAAGAGTTATTTTGAAAAAGTATTCCCTGAACTGGATTTTGAAAGGGTTTACAATAGCGATATGAAGAAAATGGTGAAATGGTATTCTATACTCAAAGCAAATAACATCGAAATAAAGCTGAGAGAAATGCCAGAAGAAGTTGAAGAGGTTGTGGCACCTGTTGAAGAACCAGCCCCTGCTCCGAAAGCAGCCAAAACAACAAAAAAGAAAGAAGCGGCTCCGGCAGCTACTGAAGAAGAAGCACCAAAAAAGAAAGCTGCTCCTAAAGCAAAAAAAGAAACTGCTGAAGAAGAGACTCCAAAGAAAAAAGCAGCTCCTAAAAAGAAATAAGTATCATCTTTTTGTAAGCTGCCCTGCCATGTGTGGGGCGGCTTTTATTTTTAAATAATGTAAGATGTCGTACACCGCTGAACTTAAAAAAACACCTCGCATTTTTTTACCTGAAGATTTCAAGGTAACCACCTGGGAAGCATTGGAACCTTTTTTAAAAAACCTGTTGGACCGTACTATTAATTCGGTAGCGGATCTGGAAGCCTGGTTGAAAGATAGTAGTGAACTGGAAGCCGTTCTTAGTGAAGATGCCTGTTGGAGACAAATTCGAATGACCTGCGATACAAACAATAAAGAATTAGAAGAATCATTCGTATTCTTTGTAACACAGTTACAACCAAAAATTCAACCCATTGCAGATCAGCTGAACAGAAAATTAATAGACTGTCCGTTTACGAAAGAATTAGATGAAAAAAATATTTCACTTATTTACGCAGTGTAAAAAAGAGCATTGAACTTTTCAGGAAGAAAATATTCCTTTGCAGGCTGAATTAAGTGTTATGGGTCAGCAATATGGGTGTTATCTCAGGAAAGATGACTGTAGAGATGGAAGAAAAGAATACACACTTCAGCAAGCTGCTAAATTCCTTGAAAGTCACGACAGGTCTGTTCGTGAAGAAGTGTATCGAAAAATCCAGGGAAGAAGATTGCAAGACAAAAAAACATTTGATGAACTTTTCTCTCAATTGGTACGAAAAAGACATCAGGTTTATTGAATGCCGGCTTCGCCAATTACCGCGATTATAAATTCGGGAAATGGGACGCTTCGATTATACGAAAGAAGATTGTTTCCTATTTCATGATGCCGTAAAAGAACATGTATTACCATTGGTAAACATGATCTATGAAAGAAAAAGGAACAAACTCAATCTCCCTGATCTGAGACCATGGGATACTGAAGCAGAACCTGCAGGTCTTGCACCCTTACGTCCATTTGCTACAGGAAAAGAATTGTTGGAAAAAACTATCACTTGCTTTGAAGCATTAAGACCCTTTTTTGCTGATTGCTTACGGACCATGGATGCTGTAGATGTTTCATCTGGATAACAGCATGGGAAAAGCTCCCAGTGGATATAATTGTCCTTTGGCAGAAACAGGTGCCCCATTCATTTTTATGAATGCAGCAGGACAAATGAGCGATGTTACTACCATGGTTCACGAAGGTGGTCATACAATTCATTCCTTTCTGTCACACCCACTCGAATTAAGTGCTTTCAAGAATATCCAATGGAAATTGCCGATGTAAGTATGGCAATGGAATTATTCAGTATGGATCATTGGGAAGTGTTTTTCAACAAACCCGAAGACCTTAAAAAGCAAAAAACACCAACTGGAACGCGTTATCACCATTTTCCCTGGATTGCCACTATCGATAAATTCCAGCAATGGATATGAAAACCCTACCATAGTGTACAGGAAAGAGCTGAAAATGGATACAGATCTTGGGTTNGATACAAACAATAAAGACTTAGAAGAATCATTCGTATTCTTTGTAACCCAATTGCAGCCAAAAATTCAGCCCATTGCAGATCAGCTGAACAGAAAATTAATAGCCTGTCCTTTCACAAAAGAATTAGATGAAAAAAAATATTTCACCTATTTACGCAGTGTAAGAAAGAGCATTGAACTTTTCAGGGAAGAAAATATCCCTTTGCAGGCCGAATTAAGTGTTATGGGTCAGCAATATGGTGTGATCTCAGGTAAGATGACTGTAGAGATGGAAGGAAAAGAATACACCCTTCAACAAGCCGCCAAATTCCTTGAAAGTCACGACCGTACTGTTCGTGAGGAAGTGTATCGTAAGATCCAGGAAAGGAGATTACAAGACAAAGAAACTCTTGATGAACTTTTCTCCCAATTGGTACAGAAAAGACATCAGGTTGCCTTGAATGCCGGCTTCGCCAATTACCGCGATTATAAATTCAGGGAAATGGGACGCTTCGATTATACGAAAGAAGATTGTTTCCTATTTCATGATGCCGTGAAAGAACATGTATTGCCACTGGTAAATATAATTTATGAAAGAAAAAGGAATAAGCTCAATCTTACGGATCTGAGGCCATGGGATACAGAAGCAGAACCTGCAGGATTGGCTCCTTTACGTCCTTTTTCTACAGGAAAAGAATTATTGGAGAAAACCATCCGTTGCTTCGAAGCGCTTAGACCCTTTTTTGCTGATTGCTTACGGACCATGGATGCTATGAATCGTTTCGACCTTGATAGCCGCATGGGTAAAGCTCCCGGTGGATATAATTGTCCGCTTGCAGAAACAGGCGCCCCATTCATTTTTATGAACGCAGCCGGTCAAATGAGCGATGTTACTACCATGGTGCATGAAGGTGGTCATGCCATTCATTCCTTTCTGTCACACCCACTCGAATTAAGTGCTTTCAAAGAATATCCAATGGAAATTGCCGAAGTGGCAAGTATGGCAATGGAATTATTCAGTATGGATCATTGGGAAGTGTTTTTCAACAAACCCGAAGATCTTAAGAGAGCAAAAGAACACCAACTGGAACGGGTTATCACTATTTTTCCCTGGATTGCCACTATCGATAAATTCCAGCAATGGATATACGAAAACCCTTATCATAGTGTACAGGAAAGAGCTGAGAAATGGATGCAGATTTTGACTGAATTCAGTAGTTCAGCTCTCAACTTTTCTGGTCTGGAAAATTTTCGTCAGTTTGGATGGCAAAGACAGCTACATCTTTTTGAAGTGCCTTTTTACTATATAGAATACGGAATAGCCCAATTAGGCGCTATTGGATTGTGGTCGAAGTTTAAACAGGAAAAAGATGCAGCGCTGGATAGTTATATGTTGTCATTGAGTAAGGGGGGTACATTAACGTTACCTGAATTGTATAAGACAGCTGGAATTGAATTCAATTTTTCACCTGAATACATTCAGAAACTGATGGACTTCGTTAAAAATGAGTTAACTGCAGTACTTGGATAATCTAAAAATACCCTGTTCGTGGTATAGGTAGTAAATTTTTGAAGATTATCTTTGGAAGGTAAATAATGAATTAGTCGACGCATAAGCGTCATATCTATAAAAAAGCTACTAATCAGAGCCTTAACCAAAAAGTCCCGGTGTTTCTACATCGGGGCTTTCTTTCTACTGGCAATCCATGCACACACCATTTACCAGCATTTGGAATTCTGTTGCTTTAAAACCTATCGGTAATTTAACTTCCGGTATAGTTACATCTGCCAAACAAGTAGTATTACCGCAAGTAGTACAAATAAAGTGCACGTGATTATCATGATGATGTCCTTCTGTACATTCATCTTTACACAATGCATATCGAATAGAGTTATCGGCAGTGGGAATTGTATGAATTATTCCTTTCTCTAGAAATACCTGAAGTGTACGATATACAGTAACCCGATCAAATTTTTCTCCTGTCTTTTTTTCAATATCACCATGCGCCAATGCACCCCTGCTGGCTAAAAAAAGTTCCAGGATCTTTTTCCGGCTTCCGGTAACACTAAGCTGGTTACGCTTCAATAAATCATCTATTTGCGTTTCCATATTAGTTTATTTTATACTTAAAGTTAGGGGCTTTAATTGCTAAAAATATTATTTGAAAAACGTTTTGTGCTTGGGGGTTCCTTCAACAAGGTTTCGATATCCAACTTTAACTGGTCTATTTCTTTATCCTTCAATCCATCATAAATCTTCCTCACCTGGCCGCTACGGTCTACTAAAGCAAAAAACTGGGTATGCATGAACTGGTCTTCTATCTTCTGAAGATTATTCTTGGGGTCGTCCAGTAAATAACTGTTTCGGGCTGCATTGTACAAACTGTCTTTCCTGCCTGTTAAAAACCACCACCTGTTTGTATTCACTTTCATTGAGTCAGAAAACCATTTCAATCTGGCGACGCTATCGGTTTCAGGGTTGCAGGTATGCGATACTATTACAAATCCGTCCTGATCTTTATATGACTCATAAACCTTTCGCATATTGGTATTCATCATTGGACAGATATTGGGGCAGGTAGTAAAAAAGTATTCTGTAATTTTCGATATCACCATGAGCCAATGCTCCCCTGCTCGCCAAAAAAAGTTCCAGGATTTTTTTCCGGCTTCCTGTAACACTAAGCTGGTTACGCTTCAACAAATTATCTATCTGCGTTTCCATGTTACTTTGATTTATACTTAAAGTTAGGGGCTTTAATTGCCAAAAAGATTATTTGAAAAACGTTTTGTACTTGGCGGTTCTTTCAACAAAGTTTCAATATCCAATTTTAGCTGATCTATTTCTTTATCTTTCAATCCATCATAAATTTTTCTTACCTGACCACTACGGTCTACTAAGGCAAAGAACTGTGTATGCATGAACTGGTCTTCTATCTTTTGCAGATTATTCTTTGGATCATCCAGCAAATAACTGTTTCGGGCTGCATTATACAAGCTGTCTTTTCTACCGGTTAAAAACCACCATCTGTTGGTATTCACCTTCATTGAATCTGAAAACCACTTTAACCTGGAAGCACTATCAGTTTCAGGGTTACAAGTATGAGATACTATTACGAATCCATCCTGGTCTTTATACCTGTCGTACACCTTGCGCATATTGGTGTTCATCATTGGACAGATATTGGGGCAGGTAGTAAAAAAATATTCTGTAACATACACTTTACCCCAAAGCTGATCATTGGTAATTACTTTTCCATCCTGATTCGTAAAACTAAAAGGCTTCACCACGTTCAGAACCGGCAATTTTGGGGTCCCAAAGCCGGGTATCAGCTGGGTCATAGTGAAATAAAAGCCAGTTGCCAAAACCGCAAAAAAGCCAAGATAGAAAAGCCACTTATTCTTCATATTTAATCATTTCGATGTGCAAAGTTAAACCCCTTGGAAAGGCCTTTCAGGGTCATTCTTGTAAAATAAACAAATTATTTGCAACAAAGTTGCATAGTTGCCCGTCCAAGTCTTATCTTCGCCAAATGAATTTCAAGATCAATTGGGACGCACTGGGTATATCGGCTTCACTGGCCTGTGCTATTCATTGTGCCCTCTTGCCTTTGATGATGACAAGTCTTCCCATATTCGGGGTGGAGCTCATTAAGAATACTACTTTCGAATACTTCATGATATTCCTGGCTTTTGCCATCGGTTCCTATTCCCTTTGGCATGGCTATCGCAAACACCACCATAGTTTCCTTCCTTTGTCCATTTTCACCACAGGCATCCTTTTACTGGTTGCCAAAGAAATCTGGCCCTCCCAGGAGCTCTGGTTACTCTTACTGGCCGTACCCCTGATCATTTACGCCCACCTCCGCAATTACCGCTCCTGCCGCGTCCACAACCACGCCCACGCCGACGACTGCAATCACTAATAAGATTTAGGTTTATAAATTGAAATTCAATTGGTTAATGGAAGTTTACCCTCATTTTGAAATTTCCATATTTTCAAATTTTCAAATTGGCTGTTTCTCCAATCTATTTCCCGATTTCAAAAACACCTCCCCCATCAATTGATTACTTTTACTTTTCAAATTGGTGAATTATGATAAAGACAGGTAATCCAGTAATCAGCATCTATACAGAAATGACTCCCAACCCGGAAACGATGAAATTCGTTGCCAACAAATTGTTGTATCCAGGTAAGAGTATCGATTTCCCGGATGTTGATAGCGCAAAGCCCTCTCCTTTGGCTGTTGAGCTTTTTGGTTTCCCTTTTATCAGGGCGGTATTCATTGCCAGCAATTTTGTTACTCTCAGTAAAGTGGGTGAAACAGAATGGAGCGATGTTATTCCAACAATTCGTCAATTCCTCAAAGAATATCTAGAAGAAGGTAAACCTGTCATCAACGAAGATGAAGTAGCTGCCATGAAACAAGAGAGCAGCAATACAGTTACTGCCGACGATGATGATATCGTAAAACGCATCAAAGAGCTTCTCGAAAATTATGTAAAGCCCGCAGTTGAAATGGACGGTGGTGCTATTCAGTTCAGAAGTTACGACGAAGGTGTTGTAAACCTTATGTTACAAGGAAGCTGCAGTGGATGCCCTTCTTCTATGATCACTCTCAAAGCAGGTATTGAAGGAATGATGAAAAGAATGATACCTGAGGTGAAGGAAGTGGTGGCGGAAGCGGAGTAAGTTCTACGGAGGGAGTTGTACGTTTTAAGTTATAGGTTATAAGTTAAAATAATAAAGTTCCGAACTCTTCGAGAGTTCGGAACTTTATTATTTAAGAGACGCGGAGACGCAGGGAAATTCCTTTCGGCTTTGCGTCTTTGCGATTTTATGCATTCGCGTAATAGAGTTGTATTTTATGAGGGAAACACCAGAAAAAATGGGAAAACCTTTCAGATGTCATCTCCCGAGATGACATCTCGGGAGATGACATCTCGAAAAAAAATTCTTACCGCCTTCCCGGTCATAGTCCTTGCATCCAGCTTCAAGCATTCAGCCTTTAGCATTATCTTTATCCCATGTCCTCACTCACCCTCAGCTTAGTGCAAACATCCCTTTTCTGGGAAAACAAGCAAGCCAACCTGAACATGCTTGAAGAAAAAATCATGGGTATAAAGGAAAAAACAGAAATAGTAATTCTTCCCGAAATGTTCAGCACCGGCTTTAGCATGAAACCCGAATCATTAGCCGAAACAATGGATGGTGAAACCGTTAACTGGATGAAAAAAGTTTCAGCAAACCGAAAAATTGTTCTTACAGGAAGTATTATGGTTGCTGAAGAAGGGAATTACTATAACAGACTGATATGGGTGCTGCCTAACGGACAACTGGGTTTCTATGATAAGCGCCATCTCTTTGCATATGGGGAAGAAGACAAACACTATTCACCCGACAAAAAAGATTTATTGCTTCAGTGAAAGGCTGGAAGATATTATTACTCGTCTGCTATGATCTCCGCTTCCCAGTGTGGAGCCGTCAGCAAAGTCCAATAGATGCTGTTGAACGAAATCCTGAATACGACCTTATCATCTATGTTGCTAATTGGCCGGAAAGAAGGAATCATGCCTGGAAAACTTTACTACAGGCAAGGGCCATCGAAAATCAATGTTATGTAGCCGGTGTAAACAGAGTAGGAGAGGATGGAATGGGAATAGTTCATAGTGGCGATAGTATGCTGGTAGGACCATTAGGCGAAGTCATTTTTACAGAAGCAAACAATGAAACTATCTTTACACATACTATTCAAAAGGAAGATCTGGAAGCCATAAGAAATAAACTTCCTTTCTTAAAAGACGGCGACGATTTTATCATTCAACATTAATCATTTCATGGGTACAGCATATTTCAATGGAAGAATATTTGATGGCAGCATATTTCATGAGGATAAAAGGCATTATTGGTGAGAGAAGGAATTGTTGCGGGAATGGTTACTAACGCCGACATACCCTCGAGCTATACCAAGATTGATTTAAAAGGGAATTTCCTTGCGCCCTCCTTAATAGACCTTCAGATATATGGTGGTAATGGTAAGATGTTTTCGCAAGAGACAAGCATTGATTCTATAAAAGCTACTTATGAATATTGTAAATCAGGTGGCGCTTCTTCCTTCATGATTACCATTGCTACGAACAGTATTGAAAAATTTGTGGAAGGAATGGGCGTTGTGAGGGAATACTGGAAACAGGGCGGAAAAGGATTACTCGGTTTACATATGGAAGGCCCCTATCTGAACCCTGCAAAAAAAGGAGCCCATGTTGAGTCCTTCCTTAAAAAGCCAACCATTGAAGAAGTAACAATGCTTTTGGAAAAAGGCGGTGATGTACTTAAAATGATGACTATTGCTCCAGAATGCTGTGATACCGCGGTAATTAAACTGTTGCAGGATAATGGCGTATTGGGTTTCTGCTGGTCATACAAATGCAACTTACGATATAGCAACAAAGGCCTTCAATGATGGGATACCAGTAGCAACACATTTATATAACGCCATGTCATCGTTGATGCATCGGGCCCCTGGTGTGGTGGGTGCCATTTTTGATCATCCAACAGTAATGAGTAGTGTGGTATGCGATGGCATACATGCCGATTTTGCTGCCGTTCGGATTGCCAAAAAACATAATGAAAGAAAGACTGTTTTATATAACCGATGCGGTAGCAGAAACTACAAATGGTGATTACGTGCACCTTTTTAAAGGCGATCATTTTGCATTACCCGACGGAACACTATCTGGTTCATCATTGACCATGATGAAATGTGTGCAGAATGGAGTTGAAAAATTAGGAATCAGTTTGGAAGAATCTCTTCGCATGGCCAGCAGATACCCTGCAAGTTTATTGACTGGACCTGTAAGAGGAGTGTTTCAACCAGGAGCACTTGCCGATGTAGTTATATTTAATGAAAAGTTTGAAGTACTGATTTATAATTCAGGCAGCAAACTATAGTGGAAAGAGTTGTTATTTCTTCTTTGAAAGTATCAGTTCCTTAACCTTTTCTGCTTTGGGGTCTATTCCTTTCCGGATGGTTTCTGCTGTTGGCGCTACTTCAATATCTGGTATAATACCTCTTGCGCTTGCAACAGCATCCTTATCCATCACTAATCGAAACAAAGGAAGTCTGAAACGCACGCCTGTATTAGGTAGTACTACATCTGGAATCATCCAGGCATTATTACCATATGAACCCCCTCCGGTTTCTTCACCTACTATAATAACATTTTTCTGGTGTTGCAACGCTTTTGCAAAAATCGTAGTAGCAGAAAAAGAATTTCCCCCTATAATTATATAGACATTCCCGTTAAAGTGATTTTTTTTACGTGGCTTGAAATAATGTCTTTCAAAATAACCAAAATGGTAATTACCATCTTTTGCTTTATGTGTAATGAAAAGCATTCCTAACCTGTAAAAAAAGTGCTTCTTGATATAGCGGTTATATGGACCCGACCGATGGACCGCATAAAGAGAGTCGGCTAATTTGAATTTCTTATCAATTATTAACTGCGTCAGCATAGTTGATAATCCGGCATCACCTCCCCCATTTGCACGCACATCAATCACCAGATTCTGAATATTATTTTCTTTTATGGTTCTGAAGCTTTCATTGAAGAAAGGTCTTAGCTTATTTCCCTTTGCAAAAGTATTGAGGGTCATATAAGCAGAAGACAGGGTTGTGTCTATCTGTATATTCCTTGCAGCATTTACAAAAACTTCTCTTGGTTGGTTTCTGGGTGTTGTTACATCGCGCGGTGGACGAACTGGTTGATGTATCTCTTATTGGAGTAAATACGGGCAACTGTGTGTGCTTTTCATTTCCACTCCTGTCAACATAAGTGATATCGAAAGTTTTGGGTAAGCCCAATACATTCTTATATAAAGTTCCGAATGAGCCCCTTGAACTCAACGACTGGTATTTTCCATTTAAGGCATTACCATCTGTAATTACATAATGAAAGAAGGTATCGGTGAACTGCTTTGTAGTAATTCCATTGATGCTTTTGATAACGTACCCCTTCTAAGTACAGAATCCTTTCTGTCGAGACTTGCAATTACAGCCATTGAATCGGGCCATACCTTTAAACTTAATGGGAATAAGTTTAAACGAGCTGTGTCAATGTACCGGTTGTATTTTTTTGAAGCCTGTACAGCAGTATGTCCACAATGGATATTATTACTTACATATTGAAGAATATTCCTGAATTCAGTTTCAGTAAGCGAATCGGAAAGTTTATTGAATCCTTCTTCAAAATACTGATCAAATTTTTCCTTCGGAGTAAACCAGTAAATACCTGGGTGATAATGTTCAAGTATACCTCTGAACACACGATAATCTTCCTGCAGAATGGCAGGAGCGATCTTTTGTGTAGGTGACACCTGATGTTTGCTACTGACGCAAGATGTAAACAAGAACACCAGGACGAGTGCAGGTAAGATTCGGTTTTTCATCAATAGGTTTCCAAAAACTATCTGTTTTTTGATATGCATTCCACCTTGAGCGGTAATGGCGTGCTTATTGCCTCCTTTAGT
>JBGAQE010000082.1:0-19548 GCA_044220885.1 Chitinophagaceae bacterium | reverse complement strand
TTTACATTCGATCATTCTCTTCGATTTTGAAAACCTTAAACTCTTAAACCATTAAACTTTGAACCAATGGGTTAAATTTTAAAGTGAAAAGTGAAAAGGTACACTTAGAGTTCCGAACTCTCGAAGAGTTCGGAACTCTAAGTATCTCAGATCCCTTTTTTATAGAAAATTTTTATTTTCCTGTGAAACGATAATGAACTCCAACATGTAATACGTTGCTCTTCCAATCCTGCCCTGGAATATCATCGATATTAGTCAGGCCTAAGTTATATCTTACTCCAATGCCAAGGCCAGAAGAGAAGTTATATCCTGTTCCAAAACCAAAACTCCAGGCAGCACCTCTGAAATAAGTCTGAACATTAGTAGTTGCATCTACGCCTGTAGGAGGGAACTTATTGTTCAGTTTTGCTGTAAGAAGAAAACCCAATTGAGGTCCAGCTTCACCATAAAATCCTTTCTTATTACCTCTATATTGGAACATAAAAGGAATATTCAGATAATTCAGTTTTGTAGTAAATACAGTAACAAAGTTATTGCCACTTCCTATTTTTCCTTCTTGCAATGAACCTTCGCTTGAGTATAAAAGCTCAGGCTGCATTCCCCAATCTTCACCTAAAGGGAAGTGAACAAATATTCCACCTGCTGCTCCTAATTTCATACCAGGGTCTTTAAAATTTGTTCCTGATCCAAATCCTTTGCTTGTGTTAGCTAAATTCAATCCTGCTTTTATTCCAAAAAGCATTGAAGTTTTACTGTCTTGCGCCAGAATACTATTTGAAAGTACTAACATTAATAGTGATGCGATAAATACACCTTTTTTCATAATCTAATTTTATGGTTTGGGTGCAAAATTGTAAAAATAGCTACAAAGGGAAAAAAATATTTCGGGGATATAAGGGGGATTCCCACCAATAAGTTACTGCTGTTTGATATTTATCAATTTGATTTTGAAGGCTTTGAATTATATATGCATTGGTTGTTCCCGGGAAGGGAACTCTCCGTATTTGAGATTACAACTTCGTTCTTTTATGACATTACTTTCTCTCTTATATATGAACCCTGCTTTAAAATTCTGATTTTATTGACTGTTAAAAAAACAGGACCACACTTCTTTCGAAGGGGTCCTGTTACAGTGAGTCTTGACTCAGCTGACTGCAGCATTACAAACTGTTATACTGAGCGGCTTTTCTTTTTTTCCTTTTTTTCTTCCTTTTCATTTACATCGAAGCTTAGGCTGTGACCTATTTTCACTTCGCCGAATTCAGTTCTTATTTTTATCGGGGTAGTACCATTGCCTGATTTCCCTGTATAATCGTGATCGAATTTTGGTCCATGGCTTTCTTCTTCCTCTTTTTCTTTTATTGGGAATGCCGTTTTATTATCAACTTCTGCAAATGACGTATGTATATCGAAATTGGCAGACAGGTTATTACTGGCTTCAACATATAATTCATTGAAGCTGTTCTTTACGGTTAAGGATTTTAATGAATTGTCAACCACGATTTTTACTCCACCACAATGTTCAAAATTAGCTTTTACGGCACCTTCTAACTTGTTGATTAGTGTTCGTGAGAATTTTATATAAATATCTCCTCCATTGATACTTCCAATGGAACTTCCGCCGCTGAATTCGATGTTCATTTTCTTTACATTTCCCAATTTACCTGCAGTAAACATTCCAAATTGCTGGTTCAATGTAAATTCTCCACTATAGTCGCCGATTGTTGTTTTACCGAATTGGTTTTCTACTGATAATGGATTTGTTGCAGGCATGTAAATAACATAGTTGATGTTGAACCCAGTGTTATTGTGTTTTGTGCCATTTCCCCAATTACCAATCTTTGTTTTGAAATAAACACCTGAACCGTTCTTGCCGTCTTCAACACTAAGCCTGTTAAGGATTTCAGTAGCTACTTGTTCTGTATTCCCTTTTCCAGTTAAAGTAACATCCACCTTTACCTCATTCTTGTCCCAGGTACTTATCTTGATATCGCCAAACTGGTTATTAAAACTCACTTTGTCAGAATTGCTGACCGAATAGGTTTTAGAATAAGTCTTGCTTTTTTCAACCAACGGCTCATCTCCAGCTTTGGCAATATTGACACTACCTAAGAATACTATCAAAAAGAGACTAAGTACTTTTATAATTGCTTTCATTTTTCTTGTTTTTTGATTGGTTGATTTGTTGAATGATGGCTAGCTGTTGATTGAGCAGGTCCATCTGTAATTTCAGGTTCTGGATCATAGCCTCCAACAGTTGTTCTCTGTTAGGGTTACTTGGTAATTCTTGTTTGAGAGAATGATATGAGCTATCAAGTTTTGTTATATCACCCATGAATTGTTTGTATAATTCAGGATTATCCTTTTCCAATTGTTTTAACTCGGCTTGTTTAAGTTCAATCAATTGGGTGAAATGATATACTTCTTTAGCGTAAGCAGGATTGATTTCATTTAATGTTACTGAATCCTGTCCAGTAGTATCAATACCAGCAACTGATTCCACTTTCTTTGAATTATTAACTAAAAGAAAATAAGATCCGGCTCCTATAAATAATAGAACAGCTGCTGCTGCTACCCAGCGAATGGGATGCATTCGTTTTACTTTGGCAGTTGCAGGTGCTGTGATACGTTTGGATACTTTGTCCCATACCGCTGCCGCAGGTATTTCCGAATCCATTTCATCCCGGTTATTACGGATGAAGTCTTCAAAACGGTTACTCATAATAATCCTCCCTCTTTTATGATGGTGAGTAATTTCTGTTTGGCCCTTATATACTGGGTGCGAACGGTATTGTGAGTTATGCCTACTATTTCGGCTATCTCTTCCTGATCATACCCTTCAAGTAAGTATAAACTCAATACTGTCCTGTACCCATCGGGCAGTTTTTCAATAGCTTTCTTTACCTGTGCCACCTGATACTGCAGATTTTCCTCATCTACGGTTTCTTCCTGAACGATATCCGTATTTTCTGTAAGTTCTACCAGATTCGCTTTTCGTTTCCTCAGCACATTGATGGATTTATTGACCACGATTTTCTTTAGCCAGGCACCGAAGGTTGACCGGTAATTAAAATCATGGATAGAACGGAAGGCATCCACAAAAGCATCCTGCAATACATCCTCCGCATCGGTCGCATTGTTTACAATACGCCAACTGGTGTTGTACATCGCTTTCGCGTAGCGCTCGTATAATAACTGGAAACTCGGTACATGCCCCGATTTACAGCGTTCTACCAGCTCATCCCGGACTATGTTTGCAGTCAGCTCCAAAATGATGGTTTTGTTCTGTTTGATATAGAGACAAGGGGGGAGGGGGAATGTTGCATGCTTTGGAAAGTTTAATAAGTTTAAGTTGTTCAATAGGTTCCAGAAGTTACCCCCTGTCCCCCTAAAGGGGGAACTAGGTCGAACAAATTTATTAATTGCAGTTTGTAATTATCATCCATAGAATAATAATAGAGGCAACATAAAAATGTCATTTTATCACTTATGTAGTTAATATTTAGTTTTCAAGTTCGACCTAAGTTCCCCCTTTATAATGACGTTCAGGACCTTAACTTGTTGAACTATTAAACCTCTTGAACTTCCTAAATCCTACCTTTGCCTAAACTTATCTCTCTATGGCGCAGGACTTATTTCAGTCTCCAGACTATTTCAATGTAGATGAATTACTTACTGAGGAGCACAAGATGATCCCGATACGGTTCGTGCTTATGTAAAGAAAAATATCTCCGATTATTGAAGATTATGCCCAGCGGGCAGAATTCCCCCAGCATATCGTAAAACAGTTGGGTGAATTGGGTTGTTTCGGTCCAACTATTCCTGAGCAATATGGTGGTGGAGGATTGGATTATATCAGCTACGGACTGATGATGCAGGAATTGGAAAGAGGGGATAGTGGTGTTCGCTCTACAGCTTCTGTACAAGGGTCATTAGTAATGTTTCCTATCTATGAATATGGAAGCGAAGCACAACGAATGAAATACCTGCCAAAACTGGCCAGTGGTGAATGGTTGGGATGTTTTGGATTGACTGAACCAAACCATGGCAGTAATCCATCTGTCATGCTTACCAATATAAAAGATGCAGGAGACCATGTTATCCTCAACGGAGCCAAGATGTGGATCAGTAATGCTCCTTTTGCACAGATAGCTGTTGTTTGGGCAAAGGATGAGGAAGGTGTTATTCGAGGTTTAGTAGTTGAAAGAGGGATGGAAGGGTTCTCTACTCCAACGACTCATGGCAAATGGAGTCTTAGAGCCAGTGCTACTGGAGAATTGGTTTTTGATAATGTAAAAGTTCCTAAAGAGAATATATTCCCCAATGTAAAGGGACTTAAAGGACCACTTGCATGGCTGTCTTACCAAAGCCCGCTATGGAATTGCCTGGGGTACTGTTGGTGCTGCAATGGATTGTTATGATACAGCTCTTCGCTATGCAAAAGAGCGTATACAATTCGATCGTCCCATTGCAGGTTTCCAGTTGCAACAGAAAAAACTGGCGGAAATGGTTACAGAGATTACAAAGGCCCAATTGCTGAACTGGCGCATGGGTGTGTTAATGAATGAACATAAGGTAACACCACAACAAGTGAGTATGGCTAAGAGGAATGGTTGTGAAATAGCTACGCAAATTGCCCGTGACGCCAGGCAAATGCTGGGCGGAATGGGAATCACTGGTGAGTTCAGTATAATGCGTCATATGATGAACCTTGAAAGTGTGATCACTTATGAAGGAACACATGATATTCATTTGTTGATAACGGGGATGGATGTGACGGGGTTGAATGCTTTTAAATAATTAATAATGTTAAAATTTGGTAATGAACATAGCCGAATAATAATTTGAAAATTTAGAAATGTGGGAAATGAAATAGCCGGCATGATTTTGATAAGTAGGTGGGTTTCCCTGTATTGGCTGTTTTATTTTCAAATTTTCAAATCTTCAAATTAGTTTCCGGCTGTTTCATTTCTATACATTTTCACGTTTCCAAATTTTCAAATTCTCGTATTCCCAAATTTTCAAATTCCCAAATGAGAATCTTCCTTATCGGCTTCATGGGCAGTGGTAAAACCCACTGGGGTAAGTTGCTCGGAGAGCATCTTCATCTTCCTTTCTATGACCTTGATGAGGTAATAGTACAGGTGGAAGAACAGCCGGTGACTGCGATTTTTCGAGAGAAGGGGGAGGAGCTTTCAGGTTGCTGGAAAAGGATTTGCTGGAAGGAATTATAAATGATCATCCAGGATTGGTTTTGTCTTGTGGTGGTGGCACACCTTGTTTCTTCAATAATATTGATCTGATGAAGAAGGAAGGGACAGTGGTTTGGCTTAATACTTCTATCGATAAACTGACAGAAAGATTATTGAAGGAAAAGGCCAAAGGACCCATCATAAAGAATGTAAGTGATGATGCCCTTCATTCATTCATACTTAAGAAAATGAACGACCGGCGTCTTTATTATGAACAGGCAGATGTACATGTTGAAGAAGACGAAGCAACTATAGATTCATTATTACAACAGATATTACATGCATAAAGGTTTTTTATTATCAGCAACAATTTTGGGAGCTATTGCCGTTGGGCTTAGAGCTTTTAAACATGGATTAAAACAGATTGTTCCTCCTGAAACAATTACAACTTTCGATGCGGGAGGTAAGGAGTATCAGTTATATCGTATTGTGTACACTTGCTGGTGCAGGTATTCTATACGCTAAGTTTCCTGTAAAAGCTTTACGTATTGCCGGTACACTCTTTCTTATCGGAATACTTTTCTTCAGTGGTTCCCTTTATGCGCTTACTTTATTAAAAGCAACGGGAAGTGTGGGATTGGGTGGAATTGGAATTATCACTCCAATAGGAGGCGTTTTCTTTATTGCAGGATGTCTATCACTTTTTTATAGGAATCTGGAAATCAAAAAACTAATCAAAGGGGACAAGTAAAAATGATTACACTTCCAGGGCCACTCTGAACCTGGAAATCACCTCCAATACTTTCCATCCTTCTTTTCATATTACTTAGACCATTTCCAAAACGGCGTAATTTTTCAGTATCTATTCTAACGCCATTATCAGCTACATGAATTATCAGTTTGTTTTTGGTAATGGTTATGTCCAGATGCATTTCGGTGGCATGGGAATGTTTCAGGATATTATTGAGCGATTCTTTAACACTCAGGAAAACATTCCTTCTTTTTTCGCCCGACATCTCAATCTGTGGAATATTATCAGGTACCGATACTTTACAAACAACCGGAGTGCTTTCAAAGTATTCAAGCGCATTGGAACGTAAATAGGCCACCAAACTCTCCAGACTATCATTCGAACTCTTCATTGTCCAGATGATACTGTTCATTTTTCCGAGTAAGTCATTTGCCGAATTGGATATCTTTTCCAATTCAGGAAATGCCTGGTCTTTCATTTTTGTTTTTACGATTTCACTCATCAGTCGTATAGCGGTCATTCCAGATCCTAATTCATCATGCATATCGGCCGAGATACGGTCTCTTTCTTCCTGACGGGTTGTTACGATGGCAATTTGTTTTTCAAATTCCTGACGCTCATTTTCTAATTTCAATCTCTCCCTTTCTCTTACCCTCTCTGTTAAATCCCGTCTGTTCTTGAAGGCCAGGCCTGATAAGAAAAACACCAGTTCAAGCGCCACTCCCAATTCATAAAGGAATAAGCTGTTATTGAAGATATTGCTTGGGTTTGGTATTATCTGTATCCTGAACATGCCGAGGAGGGAAAGTATAGAGAAAAACAGCAAGGCAATATTACCTGCAGCCAGATAATTAAGCAGTGTATCTTTTTTCTTTATGCTGTAAACAATGAAAACGATACCAATAAAGAACATGATGATTTTTATGATATAGTTCTCCAGTATAAAAAGGCTTATATAATTATTGGTAAAGAAATAGATGCCACTGAATATCAGTAGTAATACCAGCAGTAAGATTTCTGAAATTCTCAGGAACTTATCCAGCTTTGGATGGTCTTCTCTTGTATTGATAAAACTTCTTACGAAAATCAGGTAAAAGATTACGCCAATTACCATTGTAGCAAAATCGAGATATTCTTCATAAAGAAAATAGCTTTCGCTGCTATCGGAAGTGCCGAACGATTTGAAGAATATAAGTATTGTAGAGCAAAGGGCATAGAGGGAATAATAGACGAATTCTTTATTCTTGTTTTGTAAGAATACTGCCAGAGAATAAAAGATCATCAGTAAAAGGATACCAGAAATTACATAAGAGATGATGTCCAATGGTTCAGCCCTTACTTTTTGGGCTTGTATCCAGTGTTTGAGGAAATCCTTCTCTACAAGAGCCGGGGTATAGTTATTGGCGTTTGTTCGTATAAAATTGAAGGAAGCATAGTATATCGCTTTTTCGCCTGGATAGAGAGTTAAGTTTCTTCCTCCCGGATACACATCACTTTTTGTGACACTATCGGGCAACGCTTTGAAGGTTGTTGCCATAGAATCGGGATGGCCTTTATAAATCACCATATTCCTGTAATAAAAGCCAGGGGTGAAATAAAAATCTTTTTAACCTCAGATCATTTACAATATAAACAGGTATCTGGTTTCCTCCATGATACGGGGCGGAACATCTGAATTGAATTCTGAATTTTGTGGTGGAAAAGACAGTTTTAATATTTATGCTGTTAGTTTTCAGGGGCTGATTCGGCAAAGCTGCTTTGGAATGAATCCAATTTAAAACCGTACTGAAGAAGTTTTATCCATAAGGAATCCGGTACCTGTCAACAACTTCCTGGCTGCTTCCAATAAATGCAAGAAACAAAAGCAGTATTGCTTTGTAAGAGAGAATAAAGTACGATGGTTTAAAGCCCATTAGCTGAGTTTACCTGTTTGTCTGTTCAATTTGACTTTGTAAAATACATTATTTGCTGCTATTTCCCGACGAAAGAGGCTGTCCAAAAATGCCGATTTCTTCCCCTTTGTTTATGGCAACTACTGCGCGTATGGCCAATCGCTTGAAGACCAATAAACGATCGTCCAAACCAGCCACCGACCAATTGAAACCTGAAAAAGAAGAACAGGTTACGATGCGGCAACTGGTAAAAGATGAACGTACCCATAAGATAGCCGGCACTTTCTGTTTGCTACAGCAGTTTCCTTTATAGCTTTCCAGTTTCTTATCTTTTACACACGAGAGAAGACCAGATGTAGTATTGAACCATGCTTCCATACTTTTTCTGGCGCTATTAAAACAAACAACCTTCTTGGTAATATTGGGGCTTATATTTCCCATCAGTTTTTTTATAATGGATTCGGACTTGCATCCTATTTCTTTTGTTCCCTCTTTTTTGTGATGGGCGCTAACTGGCTGTTTACCCGTAAAATCTTTTCTGTTTTGAGAAATGTAAGGTATGTGATGATGGGGCTTCTTTTTTTCAGTGTAGTATTATCCTTCATCTTCGCCAGAAACCATTTCCCATGGGGTGGGGCGGTAGGTGATATGGTGAGTGACTGGCTGGTGAAAATGCTGGGAAATATCGGTACAGCTGCTTTATTGATTGTTGGTGGACTGGCTTATTTTATATGGAGATTCAATCCTGTATCTTCCGTTCCTGACTTTAAGCGCACGAAGACTTTGGAAGAACCCATTGTAGTAGATGGGGAAGAAGAGGTAGTTGACATTGAAGCTGAAGAAGAAAAGAAGGTACCTGTAAAGCCTAATAAATTAAAGGGTGATAAGGGGATGAATGTTGTTCCTGTTGAAGAAGTTGAAACCCCTACAGATTTTAAAGTTGTAGTGAAAGAAGAACCTGTTGCTCCAATAGTTCCTGTTGCAGCTGATATAAGAAAGAACCTGCAACAACAATTAGAAGATTCAGTTGAGGCACCTGCTATGGAAGAAGAAGTACCACCAGTTGTGATTCCGGAGAAGAAATCAAAACTGCCACATGTAGATCTGGAACTGGAGATAAAATCTGTTCCTGTTCCGGAACCAGAAGAGATTGTGATAGTAGACAAGCTTCCTGAAATGGAGCCGTATGAACCTACTTTAGACCTTCGCGATTATAAATATCCAACACTCGATTTGCTGGAAACACATAGCAGCGATAAGATTGTTCAGGATACTTCTGAACTGGAATCACATAAGAACCAGATCATAAACACACTGAAGCATTATGATATCGCTATCCAGAAAATAAGTGCAACAGTAGGACCAACGGTAACCTTATATGAGATAGTGCCTGCGCCAGGTGTCCGTATCTCCCGTATCAAGAACCTGGAAGATGATATAGCGTTAAGTCTCGCAGCACTGGGTATACGAATTATAGCTCCGATTCCTGGTAAGGGGTACCATTGGTATCGAGGTCCCCAATATCAAGAAGTCGATAGTAGGTATGAAGACCTTGCTGGCTTCTGAAAAGTTCCAATACAATACATTCAGCTTGCCAATAGCTATTGGGAAGAAGATCGATAATGAGAATTTCATTGTTGACCTTACCACCATGCCGCACTTGCTGATGGCAGGTGCCACCGGACAAGGTAAATCAGTTGGGGTGAATGCGATTCTTGTATCACTTATTGTATAAGAAACATCCTTCACAATTGAAGTTTGTTCTGGTAGATCCGAAGAAGGTGGAATTGAGTCTTTACAGAACCATTGAAAAACATTTTCTCGCTAAGCTACCCGGAGAAGAAGAAGCCATTATTACAGATACCAAGAAGGTGATCAATACCCTGAATGCGCTCTGTATTGAAATGGATAACCGATACGATTTGTTGAAGGAGGCCAGTGCCCGTAACATAAAAGAATATAACGAGAAATTCATCAAAAGGAAATTGAACCCGCAGAAAGGGCATCAATTCCTTCCATTCATCGTTTTGGTGATTGATGAGTTCGCAGATTTAATCATGACTGCGGGTAAGGAAATTGAAATGCCAATAGCCCGTTTAGCACAGCTGGCAAGGGCGGTAGGTATTCATCTTATCATTGCCACTCAACGTCCTTCAGTAAATATCATTACAGGTACCATTAAGGCTAACTTTCCGGCCCGGATTGCCTTCAAAGTTTCTTCAAAAGTCGATTCCAGAACAATCCTGGATACAGGAGGAGCGGAGCAACTTATTGGGAAAGGAGATATGCTTATTTCCTATAATGGCGAACTTTCACGACTGCAGTGTGTATTCGTAGACACACCGGAGGTAGAGAATGTTTGTGAGTTTATTGGAAACCAGCGAGGCTATCCACAGGCCTTCCTTTTTGCCTGAATATATTGATGAGAAGGATTTGGAGGGCAAGGATTTTGATCTGAGCGACCGGGATCCATTGTTTGAGGATGCAGCCCGTTTAATAGTGTCGAACCAGGTGGGATCCACTTCGCTTATCCAAAGAAGGATGAAGCTGGGTTATAACAGGGCTGGCAGGCTTATGGACCAATTGGAGGCAGCCGGAGTGGTTGGACCAAATCAGGGTAGCAAGGCAAGGGATGTATTGATCAAGACAGATATTGACCTGGAGCAACATCTGCAGGCAATGGGTTAGTTTTTTGTTAATACACTCAGCACCAATAAACCTTTCCATTTCTATTCTCATCTATATAACAATGGGTTTGAGATTGAAATACTTTCATATATTGTAATTCAGATATATTTGCAGACCCCTAACTAATAACGACCTAGAATGAAAAAAGTATACCTATCCCTTCTCGTCATTTTATTTGCATCTGCCAGTCAGGCACAGAATAATAGTTTAGGAAATAGTGATCCGGCAGCAAAAAAAATCCTGGATGCCGTAAGTGCAAAATTCAAGACCTATAAAGGGGTTCAGGCCGTGTTTACTCTTATTGCTGAAGACGGCAAAGGAAAAGTACAGGGTAATAAGAAAGGAACTGTTTTCATGAAAGGGAACAAGTATAAGGTGATCATTACAGGTCAGAGATATTCTGTGATGGAACTACTATCTGGACTTATGATAAAGCAGCTAATGAGGTTACAATTACTTCTGCAGACCCTTCTGCTAATAGCATTACTCCTCAAAAGTTGTTTACAAATTTTTACGACAAGGATTTCCTCTATAAACTTAATGGCGAAAAAACACAAGCTGGTAAGAAAGTGCAGGAAATTGAACTGACTCCAACAGATAAATCAAGAAACTTCCATAAAGTATATCTAACTGTTGATAAGGCTTCCCAATCAATTGTAAGTACCAAAATACTGGAGAAGGGTGGGAATAAGTTCAGTTATATCGTTAACTCTTTTAATGGTAAGGCAAATCTTACTGATGCTTCTTTCGTATTCGACAAAGCAAAGTATCCGGGTGTAGATGTAGTAGATCTGAGGTAATTATATTTCAATAAATTGAAAACGGTCAGTAAGTGCTTAAAACTTACTGACCGTTTTTATTTTTTAAGAGCGATTCTTATTCCTGATCTTCAGTTTCACCCCACCTGTATGTCTTAAGTTGTAATCCCGCCAGGTCCAGTACCCTGTCCACCACCGTATCAGCAACAGCTTCCAGGGTTGTTGGTTTGCTATAGAAAGATGGGGTTGCAGGGCATATTATTCCTCCTGCAAGGGTCACGGTCTCCATATTTCTGATATGAATAAGGTTATAGGGAGTATCTCTTACAACACAAATCAGTTTTCTTCTTTCTTTCAGAATAACATCGGCAGCCCTTGTAATAAGGTCGTTCGACACCCCAGTGGCAATGCGTCCCAATGTGCCCATTGAACAGGGTGCTATTATCATTGTCTGGAAGCGTCCTGATCCCGAAGCAAAGGAGCCATAAAATCCATGGTACTATGAAAAGAGAAGGGGTAATTCTTATAGGTTTCGTCGCCTAATTCCGTCTGCCACACCATTTGGGCATTTGTCGTCATTATGACAGCAAGCTCCTGCCATTGTTCCCGAACTGTTAAAAGTTTATCCATCAGCCTCTTTGCATAGAGGGCACCGCTCGCTCCAGTTACGGCCAACACAATTTTGTGCATGGTATTTGAGTTATTTTTACAGAGATAACAAATATAGATATGCAAACACTCAAACTCGTTTTTTTGTTGGCCGGTTGGCTCGTATTTTCCAATTTCAGCAAGGCGCCCGAGCCTGTTGAAAAAACCCAGTGGCTTACACTAGCCCAGGCCATGGAAAAGATGAAAATTGAAAAAAGACCCATCCTGATTGACCTGTACACTGATTGGTGTGGTTGGTGTAAGGTGATGGACAAAAAGACCTATACCAATAAAAACGTAAGTCAATACCTGGCAGAAAATTCTATCCTGTAAAGATTGATGCTGAAAGCAAGGGAGCTTATGAGTTCAATGGCAAGACCTATAATTTCAATGCAAAGTACAAGACAAATGAATTTGCATTGTATTTAACACAAGGACAACTTTCATATCCTACTACGGTAATCATTCCTGTTGATGGTAGTGAACCACAGGCAATTCCAGGTTATCTGGAACCAAAGGATTTTGAATTGATAGTAAAATATTTTGGAGAGGGACATTTTGGAAGAACTGCCTTCAATAGTTATCAAAAAAGCTTCAAACCAAGTTGGTGATATTTATGAACGAATTTGAAACCGGATTTTATCCGGTTTTTTTATGTCGTTTTGCAACCACAATTAGTATCAAATCGTCTATTATTTGGTTTTTCATAGGATATTGGATTAATAACGGGCTGAATTTCTATTCTGGCCCTTTTTTATACCTGTAGAGTTACGACTACATTTCAAACCGTTTGCGTATTACAAAAACCAATTGAGAATGAATAAGATGATTGACTTTAGTCAATTTAATGGTAAATGGGTAAAATCTTTTTTTATCAGCCTATTGTTACAACTTCAACAACATATATTTGATTTTTCATAGGATAAGGTTTAATGGTTAATGGTATTTGATTAGTGCAGCCCCGCCTCAAAGCGGGGCGCTTTTTTTAGTAAGGGCATAAAAAAACCCGGCCATTGAAGACCGGGTTTACGAAGAGTTTTTTTTATCAATCAGGCTTCTGCCATATCTGGAATAGCTTCTGCTTTATAAGCTCCCGCATCCAACTTCTTCTTTGTTTCCTCAAAGGCTGTTAATGTTGCTTCAATATCAGCATCTGTATGAACAGCTGTTGGAATAAGACGATAAATGATATGACCTTTTGGAATTACAGGATATACAACTATCGAACAGAAAATATTATAATTCTCACGCAAGTCCATCACCATTGCAGTGGCTTCTTCAACACCTCCGGTCATATATACTGGAGTAACTACTGAATCTGTTTTGCCGATATCAAATCCTTTTGCTGTTAATCCTGCTTGCAGTTTTTTGGCATTCTCCCAGAGTTTTTCTTTTAATGCCGGAACGGTACGAAGCAACTCAAGACGCTTCAGATTACCTACAACCAGCGGCATTGGTAAACTCTTGGCAAAAATCTGTGAACGGATATTATAGCGTATATAATCGATGATGTTCTTATCACCAGCAATAAAAGCTCCGATTGATGCCATTGATTTTGCAAAGGTTGAGAAGTAGAGGTCTATCTTATCCTGTACACCTTGTTCTTCTCCGGCACCTGCACCGGTTTTTCCCAGTGTTCCAAATCCATGAGCATCATCTACCAGCATACGGAACTGGTATTTGTCTTTCAATGCTGCAATTTCTTTCAGTCTTCCCTGATCACCAGCCATTCCAAAAACACCTTCAGTAATCAATAATATACCGCCGGCCTGTTGTTTCTCTATAAGTGCTGTAGCTCTTTGTAACTGTTTTTCACAATCTGCCACATCGTTGTGCTTGAAAACATATCTGTGTCCTGGATGAAGACGAAGACCATCAATGATACAGGCATGACTTTCGGCATCATAAACAATTATATCATGGCGGCTGCATAAGCCATCAATAAGGCTTACCATACCCTGGTATCCGAAATTGAGCAGTATAGCATCTTCCTTACCTTCAAAAGCAGCCAGTTCTTTTTCCAATTGTTCGTGGAGATTACTGTTTCCGCTCATCATACGGGCACCCATTGGAAGGGCCAGACCAAACTCTGCGGCTCCATCTGCATCAGCCTTGCGTACTTCCGGGTGATTTGCCAGTCCAAGGTAATTGTTCAGGCTCCAGACAATCATTTCCTTTCCGCGGAATTTCATATGACTTCCGATTTCACCTTCCAGCTTAGGGAATGCGAAATAACCATGAGCTCTTTCACGGTGCTGCCCGAGAGGGCCATAATTTTTGAGTAACCTTTCAAAAATATCTGCCATACTTCAACTTTTTTATGCCCGGAAATCCTTTTGTCCAGACAGGTTTGGAATGCCGCAAAGGTAATAATTTGGCCTCAGTCGGCAAGGGCTGTTATGTGGCTAGTATTTCAAAGGCAAAAACAGATAAACAACAGCTTATCAAAAAAATAATACAGGCAAGAAGCCGGCTATATATCTTTGCCAAAATTTGAATGATATGTTTCGCCAATCCCTCCTTTTATGCCTCTTGCTCAGTTCATTGCTTTCAAATGCACAGGTTAAAAATGCCCCTGCTAAGGGTGTTCAGCGACCGAAACTGGTTGTAGGAATCATGATTGACCAGATGCGATGGGATTATCTGTACCGGTATTATGAAAGATATAGCTCAGGGGGCTTTAAAGACTATTAGGTGAAGGAATGAGCTGCGAGAATACAATGATACCCTATGCCCAAACAGTTACAGCGGCGGGCCATACCAGCGTATACACCGGTTCGGTTCCATCTATTAATGGAATCATGGGTAATGAGTGGTTCGATAAAAGCCAGAACAGGGAAGTGTATTGCGCAGAAGACAAGAAGGTAAAGATTGTTGGGGCTGAAAAAGGGGAACCTATGTCGCCAGCTAACTTATGGACTACTACCATATGTGATGAATTAAGGCTTGCTACCAATTTCAAGTCAAAAGTTATTGGAATAGCTATTAAGGACAGGGGTATTTTACCAGCCGGACATTCTGCTAATGCTGCTATTGGTACGATGGAACATCTGGTAATTGGGTTACAAGTACCTATTATATGGAATCTCTTCCATCATGGGTAAGTTCTTACAACAGCAAGAAATGGGTAGATACTTTTTATAATAATGATTGGAAGACCTTGTATCCTTTGAATACCTACACTCAAAGTGATGAGGATAATGTACCCTATGAAGGTAAATTCAGTTATGAAGCGGCTCCGGTTTTCCCGCACGACTTGAAGTCAAGGATTGGTAAAGACTATGGTACCATCCGGGTTACCCCTTTCGGAAATAGTATGACGCTTCAGTTCTCAAAAGATGCTTTGATTGCTGAAAAAATGGGTAAGAATGTTGTAACAGACTTTTTGGCTATCAGTCTTTCATCAACAGATTATGTTGGACATCAGTTTGGTCCCAATTCCATCGAAGTTGAAGACACTTATTTACGTCTTGATAAGGATCTCGCTGATTTCTTCAGTTTTCTTGACAAGGAAGTGGGTAAGGGACAATACACCTTATTCCTTACAGCAGATCATGCGGTGGCCCATGTACCAGGCTTTCTCCAGCAACATAAGATCCCAGCGTATACAGTAAGTTCTACTACTCCTGAAGTGAATAAATTACTGGAAGAGAAATTCCATGTAAAGAATGCTATCAGGGCAAGTGCTAACTACCAGATATACCTGAACGATGCAGCAATTGATAGTGCAGGTGCCGACAAAGCAGCTATCAAAAAATACCTTATTTCTTATATCAATAAGCTGCCAGAAGTTTTAGTGGCATTCGATTATGAGAATACTGCAAATATTAATCTTCCAGCTAACGTAAAAGAAATGTTCATTCAGGGATATAATACAAAAAGCGGAGGTGATATTCAAATTGTATTGAAAGCCGGAATATTTTACGGAGGTAAAACCGGAACCACCCATGGAAGTTTCAATCCATACGATGCTCACATTCCATTATTATGGATGGGTTGGGGTATACGTCCGGGTAAGTTAAACAGGGAAGTATATATGACCGATATAGCGGTAACTTTAGCCGCCTTGCTCCATGTTCAGATGCCGAGTGGTGCGGTGGGGAAGGTGATACCGGAGGTGCTGAAGTGAGGCGGAATGCGGGGGCTGCAGAGAACAGATGCTGGAGGCTAGATGCTTGATGCTTTTTGCCTAAGGCTTAAGGCCTAAAGCCTAGGGCTTAATGCAGAGAACAGACGAAAGTATTTGTGAATTACGATTATTAATTTACGAAGCCTGATTTTAGAACTGTTTAAAGAATAAGGCATTTAGCATCCAGCATCCAGCATAAAGCTTGAAGCAGAGAACAGACGAAAGTATTTGTGAATTACGATTATTAATTTACGAAGCCTGATTTTAGAGCTGTTTACAGAATAAAGCACTTAGCATCCAGCATTCAGCATAAAGCTTGAAGCAGAGAACAGACGAAAGTATTAGTGAATTACGAAGAACAAATTACGAAGCCTGATTTTAGAGCTGTTTACAAAATAAAGCTTTTGCATAGGCCTTAAGCCTTAAGCTTGAATTCAGAGAAGAGACGAACAAATTACGAAGAACTAATCATTGGTCGTACGGATTACAAAATTAAGCCTTTGGCCTTAGGCCTTAAGCCTTAAGCTTAAAACAAACTTTTAAAATATGAAAATAACCTTATCAGTCCTTTTAGTTCTTGTTACGTTTTTAGTTTTGGACAATTAAAACCAACAGATCCGTTGGTGATTGATCCAAAAGTGAAAATTGGAAAGTTAGATAATGGTCTTACGTTTTATGTGAGGCAGAATAAGAAACCTGAGCAAAGGGTGGAATTACGCCTGGTGTTGAATGCCGGTTCTATAAATGAGGATGATGACCAACAGGGTCTGGCACATATGTGTGAGCATATGGCATTCAACGGAACAAAGAACTTCAAGAAGAACGATATCGTTTCTTTTTTACAGGATATTGGGGTTGGATTTGGTAATGACCTCAACGCCTATACATCATTTGATGAAACAGTGTATATTCTGCCTATCCCAACTGATAAGCCGGGAAATCTTGAAAAAGGATTTCAGGTGCTGGAAGACTGGGCACATAATGTGACTTACCTGAATGAAGATATAGAAGGAGAACGCGCAATCATATTGGAAGAAAGTCGTCTTGGAAAAGGAGCAGGCGACAGGATGTTCAAGAAGATATATCCAAAACTTTTTGCAGGATCAAAATATGCGAACCGTTTACCAATAGGTGTAGATAGTATCATTAAGACCTTTCCTCCCGATGCTATCCGCAGGTTTTATAAGACATGGTATCGTCCCGATCTTATGGCCGTGGTTGTAGTAGGAGATATTGAACCTGCAAAAGCAGAAGAGATGATAAGGAAGCATTTCTCTTCTTTAACTAACCCTGCCAATGAAACTAAGCGCCTTGCATCAGAAGTATTCCCTTACAATAACAGCGAAGCTATTATAGCTACCGATAAGGAAGCTACCGGATATTCTATAGCCATAAACTATCCTTTCCAGAAGAAAGAAGCTACAACAACAGTAGGCGATTACAGGAATGACCTTGTAGTAAGGATGTTTACTTCACTTGTTGGACAACGTATGCAGGAATTGACGCAGAAAGAGAATCCACCTTTCCTGGGTGCCGGAGTTAATTTTGGCGGCTATGCCAGAGGGTATGAAGCTTTTTCTGCAAATGCTTATGTGGGCACTGGCGACGTAAAACGTGGTCTTAATTCCATGGTAGAAGAGTTAGAAAGAATAAAGAGATATGGCTTTACGGCAAGTGAACTGGATAGGGCAAAGAAGAATCTTTTAGCAGTGTATGAAAGGGCTTATAACGATCGTGACAAAACCGCTTCAGAAAATTATGTGGACGAATATGTGCAACATTTTCTGGAGAATGAGCCTACTCCTGGAATTGAAAAGGAATATGATTATGTAAAACAATTGTTGGCAGGCATTACACTTGATGATGTTAATGCGGTATCAAAGAAATTCAAAGATGAAAAAAACCGCTTTGTTTATGTGATGGGTCCTGAGCCGAAATCGGATCAGCCATTGCCAGACGCTAAGGATCTGTTAGCTGCCATTGATGAAAGGGAGAAAGCAGATGTTAAGGCTTATGAAGAAAAAGTAGTGGCTGCCACTCTTCTTACAAAAATGCCTAAACCCGGTAAAGTGTTGGCCAAAGTAAATAATGCAGTTCTTCAAACTACCGAATTAAAACTAAGTAATGGAGTTACTGTAACCCTTAAACGCACTGATTTCAAGAACGACCAGGTTTTGATGAATGCCGGTCGTTATGGTGGTAAGAATAATTATGGGGTGGCGGATAAGTATAATGCTGAGTATACAGTTCAGGCTATAAGTTCTATGGGAGTGGGAGATTTTTCTCCAACAGACCTTAGGAAAGCACTGGCTGGAAAAGCTGTTTCTGTAAACCCATCATTCACCGAAGTTACAGAAGGCTTTGGTGGAAGTTCAACCGTAAAGGACCTGGAAACCATGTTCCAGTTGACTCATCTTTATGTTACAGCACCTAGAAAAGATACTTCTTTGTTTAAGTCTTTTGTTCAGAAGAATAAATCTCAGTTTGCTATGGTGGCTGCCAATCCACAAGCTTCTTTTATTGATACCATGTACAAGGTGCTTTTCAATAATAATCCGCTGGCAATGATAGCTGTTCCTAAAAGCGAATATTTTGATAAGCTCAATCTCGACAGGATCATGACAATCTATAAAGAGCGTTTCGGTGATGCCAACAGTATGCATTATGTATTCACTGGTAGCTTTACTGAAGAACAGATCATTCCCCTTATAGAAAAATATATCGGAAGTCTTCCAGTGTCTGCTAAAAAACCGACTTTGTCGACAATAAAGTAAGGCCGATACCAGGAAAGAAAACGATGACTGTTAAGAAAGGAAAAGAGCAGAAGAGTTTGATTCTTGCATTTTATTATGGAGATGCCCCTTTTAGTGAAGATCTCAATTGAAAGCAGAAGTGCTTGCTTAGTAGATACTAAATATCCGTATTACAGAAGAGTTGAGGAGAAATTCAAGGTATTTATGGTGGTGGCACATTTGCCCAAGTGGAGAAAGTGCCTTATGGAAATTATAGTTTCATTGTACAATTGCCTTGTGGTCCTGAGAAAGTGGATACTTTATTGAAAGCAATTAGGAAAGAGTTTGAAATGTTGGTTAAAAACGGTCCATCTATTACTTATCTCGAAAAAGTGAAAAAGCAATTGATTGAACAAGATAAAGTAGCAATGAAAGAAAATGGTTCCTGGTCATCAACTTTATGGGATATAGCTGTAAAAAAATGGATCCAAGTTATTTCCTTGAATTTGAGAAGAAGCTCAATAAACTCACTGTAAAGATATCCAGGCAACCGCTAAATTGTTACTTGATGGTAAGAACCAATTGCAGCGGTGCTGATGCCAGAGACTGTTGTGAAGGAGGGGAGAGAAGAAGGCGTTTTGTTTGATGCTAAATGCTGGATGTTGATGCTGATGCGTTTTTTGTCGGCGGCTTAAGGTTTGGCGTCAGCGCTTTAGATTAGTTATCCAACTGATAACGGCTTCGTAATATATTTTTCG
>JBGAQE010000081.1:0-18283 GCA_044220885.1 Chitinophagaceae bacterium | reverse complement strand
AATAACGGCATTGGCATCCAAACCACTTAGCGGTTCATCGAGGAAGATGATTTCGGGGTTATGAAGCAATCCTGAAATAAGCAGTACTTTCTGCTTCATCCCTTTACTGAAACTATTCATCCGGTTCTCTGCCTGGTTATGTAATTCGAAAAGACGTAACAGTTCCATTGATTTCCGATGAACATCTTCTTTAGAGATACTATAAAGGCTGCCAATGAATTCAAGGAATTCCAACGGTGTAAGAACATCGTAAAGGGCCGCTTGCTCAGGAATATACCCGATCCTCTTTTTGATTTCCATCGCATCTTTACGAATATCCATTCCCAGCACAGTAGCTTCTCCCTCAAAGTCGGGCAAAATACCTGTCAGGATTTTTATAGTAGTGCTTTTCCCTGCACCATTCGGGCCAATATAGCCTACTATCTGGCCAGGATCGAAAGAGAGGTTGATGCCTTTCAGTACATAGTTACCGCTGTATTGTTTGCGGAGGGAGGAGAGGGTGATGACGGTCATGGTACGAATGTAGCAATTACTTGAGAAACCAAATTTGAAAATTAGATGATTTGAAAATTTGAAAATCCAGGTGATAATCCGAAACAAAATTTTATACAAATCATTGTGCAAAAAAATATCAGGGATCCAGAATAAGATTTTCAAATTTTCAAATCATCAAATTTTCAAATCACTTCAGTATCGCCCGCGAAATCACAATCCTCTGCACCTCACTCGTTCCCTCATAAATCTGGGTTATTTTGGCGTCGCGCATGAGGCGTTCAACGTGGAATTCTTTTACATAGCCATAGCCGCCATGAACCTGAACGGCTTCGGTGGATACCCACATGGCTGTTTCAGAGGCATATACTTTGGCCATGGAAGAACTTAGTGTATAGTCAAGTCCATTATCTTTTTCCCAGGCGGCTTTCAGACATAATAAACGGGCGGCTTCTATTCGGGTAGCCATATCAGCTAGTTTGAACTGGATAGCCTGATGATGCATGATTTCCTTTCCAAATGCTTTTCGTTGCTTAGAGTAAGCCAATGCACGCTCGTATGCACCGCTTGCAATTCCGAGAGCTTGTGAGGCAATACCAATGCGGCCACCGCTTAATGTTTTCATTGCAAAGGTGAAACCGAATCCATCTGCACCAATACGGTTCTCCTTTGGCACTTTCACATCGGTGAATGAGATGCTATGTGTATCGCTACCACGGATACCGAGTTTATTTTCCTTTGCCCCTACTGTAACGCCGGGCCAGGCTTTTTCAACTATGAAAACATTAATCCCTTTAGGACCTTTAGCTACATCTGTTTGAGCCATTACCAGGTATACACTGGCAGATGAACCATTAGTGATCCAGTTCTTGATACCATTAAGCAGGTAATAATCACCTTTGTCTTCGGCAGTGGTTCTTTGAGAAGTAGCATCACTTCCTGCTTCAGGCTCACTTAATAAGAAGGCACCGATATATAATTCACCATCCTTTTGCCCTTGTGCTAAAGGAGTCAGGTATTTTTTCTTTTGTTCTTCGTTACCAAAGGCTTCCAGTCCCCAGCTAACCAAACTATTGTTTACACTCATACACACGCTTACAGAAGCATCCACCTTACTGATTTCTTCCATAGCGAGAACATAGCTTACCGTGTCCATTCCTGAGCCACCATAATCGGGACTAACCATCATACCCATGAATCCCAATTCGGCCAGTTTCATGATCTGTTCTTTTGGGAATTTCTGGTGTTCGTCGCGTTCAATAACTCCGGGCAGACATTCCGTATTGGCGAAATCTCTGGCGGCCTTTTGAATCATCAGGTGTTCTTCTGAGAGTTGGAATTGCATGTGGTTATAATTGTGGGGCAAATCTAATAGAAAAATGGGGGAAAAGCTAACGGATGTTCGGAGAAATTTGAGAATTTGAAAATTTGAAAATGTGGAAATGTGAAAATGTGTACCCTAACTGGAGTGTGGGGGAACAGATAAATACATTTTACCGCAGAGACGCGGAGGCGCAGGGGGGCTGCGTCTCTGCGACTCTGCGGTAAAAAAGCGATAAAAAGGGCTAGACCTTGCAAACCAGAATTCCTACCCGTAACTTTAGCTATATACTCGCAACCTTTTTTATGAAAATCACAAATAACCCTATACTAATTATACTATTTATTCCAGTCGCTTTTATCGGCTGTGTCAAAGGGGTAACGGACCCTCCTACTCCTCCTGATGCACCAAAATACTGTTTAGTAACGAAATTATATGTGCAGGGCGACACATCGCAGACATCTACAAAGTTTACATATGATGCACAGGACAGGTTGGTGTTTTGGGATGGCCCTGGTCCGGTTGACAATACGATTGAATATGGAAATAAGAGTATAACCATAAGAGCAGTTGCGCCATATTCTGGAAACTATTCCATCTACTATCTGAATAACGATACTACTACGAATTACTCATTAACCTATATTGGCGGGGTATTACTTGATTCGACCCTGTATTTTTATGATGCGTACAAATTTCTTATAAAATCTGTGAGGTATACGGATGCATTTGGGAAAGACAGTGTGATTATGACGTATTCAAATGAAAATTTGGCGAAGATTGTCATCTATAATAGTAATGCAACTACTTCGCAGGCAACATTTGATTACTACACTGATTCAAGTAAGTCGTGGGTATATCAGAATATCGGTCCTTATAATAATAATGGCTTATATTTTCCATGGCTTGGAAGAAGCAATAAGAATTTGATAAAATCATATAGTTCCGATTTCAATGGGAACACCCAACCCATTACGATTACTTATCAAAAAAATACTGATGGATATGTAACCAATTACACTACAAATTATATGGGAACATCCGACAATCATTTTTTAGAATACAAATGCAAATAACAGTTCAACACTTTATTACTTGCTAAAACCCGCTGATCAATATTTCGCCAATTTACAAGAACCTGTGAAGGGTTATATGCTTTTCCTTCGCGATTATTTATTAGGAATGGATCCTGCTATAACGGAAGCCTGGAGTTATGGGATGCCCTTTTATTATTATAAAGGAAAAAGGATTTGTTAATTATGGGTTCAGAAAAAATCAGGATGCCCATATATTGGAATTGTAGATGGGAAATTGATTAATGACCATGACTTAATAATAGAAGACCGGAAGAAAATGAAAATACTACTATTGGATCCCGAGAAGGATATTCCAATACAAAGAATCAACAGCCTAATTGAGTCATTAGTAAAATTAACTGTTGCCAGATCTTCAAAAAAATGAGGAATCGCGCCTTATACTGTTTAATCATTTACGCCACAATCTTACATAAGCTTAAACCTGCCATTATTAAAATGTAAAATAGCATGAAACAATAGGCAGCGAGGTGATAATGAAATAGTTTTACTGGATGCTACCAAAGAGACTTTCTCCATCCATTTCCATCAAGAATTATAGTATCATTCACGATTGTACTTTTTAGCAGTAGTCTTGAAGCACAAACCATTGAAAGCAGATTGGTAGTAACTGATTACCTTCAAAGAAGGGGGAGTTATTTATTGGTTGGTTCAACAGTGCTGAAACATTCAGGAAACCTGCTTTAGCTGTTTACAAGAAAAAGATAGCCATGAATGGGGAGAGTACGATTACGATACTATTTCCAGGGCTTCCTGCAGGAAGATATGCCATTGCCTTATTCCTGGATGAGAATGGGAATGGGAAGATTGATAAGAATTTCATGGGGATTCCTACAGAGTATTATGGGATATCGAATAATGTGTATCCATTAACCAGGGCGGCGAGTTTTGAGGAGGCGAAGTTTATGTTAGAAAAGCCGAATCAGGTGATAAGTATAAAAGTAAATTAGGGTTGTGGGGTACAATTGTGTTTTACAAGGGGAGATGTCATCTTGGGGGGTAAGATGACTTCCCCTTGTTTTATACAACCTTTTCAAATTCTTTTTAGTGAATGCCCTTATCAAAAAAGGCAATACAATTAAAATGCAGAATGAAATAGCAAATGTTTTCTGATATTTTATCATTGCTACCCACTCATCGGTATACCATTCAAACTTCCTCTTAAATAACACCCAACTAGAAGAGTCTTTAATTTCATCTATTTGATAGTTTTCTATTGAAATATCGCCTAAGCCTTCAAAGTTTTCTGGTCTAGGTGGTGGGTTTGGAAAAAAATAAATAGAATTCTCCATATATGCATATTTTCTATAGCCATGAATAGTGGCTAAATTCAGCACCCAAACAAAATCCCCATAATCATGACTACTAGATAAATCAACCCTAAATACTTTATTTGTATCGCAATCCAGATTACCTAATCTGATTTGATCCCAAACATATGCCTTATCACTCCAATACATGTATTCTTCTAACCCTTCCATTGACTCATAATAATATGGCAACTTTAAATATTTGACTTTCTTTTGCCGTATATAATTCTTAATATAAAAAGAAGAAAACCTGATATTTGGAGGCTCTGAAATATCATCTGTAGGCAAAAACAACTTTAAGGCTACAGGTCTCTCCTTTACTTCTGGCATAAAAAAATATAGTAAAACTGGAAGACCAATCAGGCTAATCAATCCTGGCAAATAATATATTTTTCGATACTGCATTAGGTTAAGGATGCAACTCCTTTAAATTTTTACATGCATTACCCTGGAAAATCAGGAATTACGGGTAATTCCTATATTTTTGGGTCAACCCTCCTACTGCCATGACTATTCTCGGAAATATTCTTATTGCCATTTCAACCATCATCTATTTCATTATCCTTTCTATACTTTTTGATAAAACACCCCCCAGAACAGGCGATGCAGCTATGGGATATACCTGGAGTGTTATCATCCTAAACCTCTTATTTCTTGCAGGTTCCATTCTTATTGCCAGCATCATTGGATGGAAAGGGGGATTTAGTTGGGTGGCTAACAGTTCCGGAAAAAGGTTCCTTATAGTAACCATAGGATTGCTTTGCTCTGTAGTAACTGTAGCTCTGGCAGGTCTATTCAAGTATGAAATACATAATGGCCCACAAATACTTAGAATCGGCACTTCTGTAATTCCCGCAATCATCCCTTTAGTATTGCTTGGTGCATCTGTTATCTTAAACAATGAAACTGTCCGGCTGTCTATGCCAGTAGCCTATTACAAATGGCCATTGGTAATAGTTATGATCACAGGAATTATAGGAATAACAATCAGCATCGGGTTTTGGATGAAAGACTATAACCGAAACCAACAGGCAATTGCTGCATCTGAAGTTCAACAGTATGATGAAAACCAGCAAAGGATGTTGAGGGAAATAGATTCCTGCGACGTAACAAAAAACAGTGTATTCATATACGTTTTCTGTGATGCCAATCAAACTGCAGCAGTAAAAGAAAAAGCAGTAGCAAAAGTAAAAACTAATCCGGATTGGCAGGGAGAGTTAGTTAGGACGGCTGGAAAATGACTGGGCACGGAGCCTTCAATTTTTTGGCCTCGAATGATGTTGATAGTCCTGCTCTTTAAGGAAGCTATTCCAAAAGGCATCTTAATTCAGGCCAGATTCCGTCGGGAAACAATCAGGAAAAGTTCACATGAATCACATTTCTACCCTGGTTTATTTTCATGGGAAGTGGAAAGGGTCTTAAGAACTGCTGACAGGTTTAAAGATCAAGGCTTCAACCTTATGCCTGCGATAAAGGAACTTAGAGCTGCATTGGATGAACCCTCTGAATATAAGAAAATCGAGTTCGCTTGTATTTCATTTTTCGACAAATGGATAAAAGATCATTTAACAAGGATTCAGTCCATAACTTTTTTACAATGAATGATAGCAATTTCTCTGGTGAACTAGAAAAAGTATTCAAGGATGCATTATCAACTGCCGACAAGATAATTGCAGAAGCAAATGCTATAAAGGAAGAAGCTATCAGAGAAAAAGATGAGGCTGTTGAAATGCATCGAAAGGCAGAAAGAGAAAGTGAAACCCTTCATGAAAAATATTTTGAAGAAAGAAAGAAGGAATTAATTGAAGCAGGAAGAATAGAGCAGATGCGTCAATAGGTTTATCATCATCTTTCAAATGGGGCAACAGTTGATGAAGTTGAACATTGGCTTCGTGTACCAAACAATTTTATTGAACAGATAAAAGAAGTTATGGAAAGAGCTAATAAATTTAATTCCACAACTCCGATTCCTGAAAAATGAGGGACACCCAAAATCAAATATGATAACCAGGGAAAGGCGGATATGGAATTCCCAAACGACAAAACGCAGTTCAGGTTATGGTGGGAATTTGCGGCTAGTCCGGCTGTTGTGATAATGGAAATACCATCAGAACCTGATTGGGTTAAGCGGACAGGTTTACCCTATGGAAAAAAGAAACGAAGTGCTAAAATATATCGGGGCTGTTGTGTTCGTGATCAGTTATCGTCGGGTGGAGAGTTCGTGATTGGGGAGCAGGTGATGACATTTTATGGAAAGTGATTGTATTTTACAAGGGGAGATGCCATCCTACCCCCGGATGTCATCCTATACCCAGGATGACATCCGGGGGTAGGATGGCATCCGTTGTAAAACACATCCATTTCAACCCTTTTTCCTATCTTTTCAAAAAGCTTTTAACTATGAGCGGAGCGTCAAAGACATCCCGTAAAGTGTTTACAACCATTCAAAGCCATCCAGAACCTGGTTCAGAACAGGAAAGGGTTGTTTTCCAGCAATTACAAAAGGGTTTTAGCAAACAATTTGAAACCGTATTCCCAGACAAGCTGGCTCCAAGGACAGTAGTGATACTCCCTTCCCTAACCCCTGATCCTGATATTTTATCCAAAATCAAAGGCTCAGTTTATTATGAAGAAAGGATGCTTTGCCTTTTGATGTTGTTACGCATGCCGTTGACCAATATCATCTATATCACCAGCATGCCTGTAACAGAAAGTATCGTGGATTATTATCTGCATCTGCTGCCAGGTATCACAGGTCGTCATGCCCGCAAGCGTTTAACAATGATTAGTTGTTATGATGCTTCACATACTTCTTTAACCCAAAAAGTGCTGGACAGGCCTCATCTTATTCAGCGCATCAGGGAAATGATACCTGATCCGGAATCAGCGCATCTTACCTGCTTCAATATTACATCTCTCGAAAAAACATTGGCAGTTCAACTCGGTATACCACTTTTCGGAACGGATCCGGATAAATCGTATGAGGGGTCTAAATCGGGAGGAAGAAAGACTTTCCGTGAAGCGAAGGTCAATTTCCCCGATGGATTCGAGGACCTCAGTACAAAAGAAGAAGTGATCAATTCTCTTGTGGCATTAAAAAAGAAGTATCCTGATTTAAGGAAAGCTGTAGTGAAATTGAATGATGGGTTCAGCGGTGATGGCAACGCCATATTTTCTTATAAAGGTCTGGATAATCAGGCAATAATGGCAACCAGCATTACAGCCGAATTTTCACAACGATTTAAAACGGTAGCACATGATGTTTCAGAAGAACTCTTTTTTGAAAAGCTAAAACTTATGGGTGGTATTGTTGAAACCTTCCTGGAAGGTGAAATCAAAGTATCCCCTTCTGTACAATGTGTGATTAGTCCTTCGAAACAAGTAGAAATTGTAAGCACCCACGACCAGGTACTTGGAGGAGATGATGGACAAGTCTTCATAGGTGCCATATTCCCTGCAGATGAAATGTATAATGTAACGCTTGCAGTTGAAGGCAAAAAAATAGCAAAAGTATTAGCAGACAAAGGCGCGATGGGTCGCTTTGCCATCGACTTCATTTCCGTAAAACAAAATGATGATAGCTGGAAACACTATGCTATAGAAATAAATCTCAGAAAGGGAGGTACTACCCATCCTTTATTGATGTTACAATTTCTCACTAGATGGAAAGTAAGGATGCCGAAAAGGAAGAATACCGAAACAGCCAGTGGCAATAAAAGATATTATTTCGCATCAGACAATGTTAGCAGCGACCGATACAAAGGTTCATTCTCCTGATGACTTAATCGACATTTCCATATTTCATGAATTAATGTACGATGGAGCGGCCCAGGAAGGTGTTATGTTCCATTTGGTTGGAGCATTATCTGAATTCGGAAAATTAGGGTTACTCTGCGTAGGAAGCACTCCGGAGAAAGCAAAGGAGTATTATGACAGGACGATCGAGATTCTTGATTTGGAGACTGGCTCAGTTTAAGGGTTTAAAGTTTAATGTTTAAGAGTTTAAGGTTGTTCGATTTCTAAATGACTCACTGAATTGAAGAACCTTAAACTCTTAAACATTAAACTTTAAACCCTTTAACTTTTCTAAATCCAAGTAACTCAAAATCTCGTATTTCATTTTATCAGGAAAACCAACCTGATTAAAATTTTAATATGAAATACTCTTTACTTGCAATCCTCCTCGTAACATTTAGCTCCTGCAGTATTTTCTCAAGTTTACATTCAACCACTACCATCAAACCTCAGGATAGCTTTATACTGGGAAATAATGAACACGGAACAGCTAAAGTGGTGCTGCAGAACATATCCGAAAAAGATATTGAAGTGTATCATGCTCCAATAAATGGAGGAAAGCATTCCTCTCAAATAGTAAAACCTAATGAAACTGTTACAGTTAAGGTTGAAAAGAATACTGCTTTGTATATCAGCAACGCTTCAAATGATACTGTAAATGTAAAATTAAAAGTTACTGGAGATTTGGGGCTTTCTATGGGATATAAGAATTAATTTTAAGTATCGGAATTCGATTATACAAATCCCGGTACTTAAAATACTTATATGAAAAAAGGTATTCCTCTTTTTATTTTCTTTTTATGTTCAGTCTATTTAAGTGAAGGACAAAATAATCTGATAATTTCATTAGGTCCATCCATTCCAACAGGAAATTATGGATCAAAAAACATAAGAAATAATGGTTCCGGATTCGCTAGTACTGGTGGTGCTGTAGCTATCAGTTACACTCATTTAGCCAGCAAAAAAATCGGGTTCTCCGTTTCGCTGCAAGGGCAGCTAAATCCACTAGCCAATTCCAAACTTGAGCAATCTTTCAATGACTTGCTTATTACTGATATTACAGTATGGGCGGGAACAAGTCCCGGCCAAATTCCACCTGCCCCCACAACAGGAACCAAGTATCCCAATTGGAAATTCGAAAAAAAATCATGGTGGACTACCTCCCTTTTAATTGGTGCATATGGTGAATTCCCTATTTCCAAGGATTCAAAAACAAGTATTGTTGTAAATCTTGCATTTGGCCCCAGTTATACTTCAGCCCCACCCATTAAAGGAAGTAGTGTTGGAACTGTGGCAAGTGCATATCATGAACAAAGTGGCGGCAAGGCCTGGGGATTAGGCTTCGATATTAATGCCGGAGTCAAAAGAAATATCACTGAGAAACTTTTCTTCCAATTCACTGCCTCACATTTTGCTGCACCTTCTCTTTCATTTAAAAATATTACTGCCAAGACCACCATTATAAAAGGCAGCCCTGGATCCCCTGATTTCAGTATTTCTCAAAGCTCCATAACAGGAAATGGTAAGCAAAGTATCAATACATTATATTTTGGATTTGGACTTGGAATAAGATTATAAATTCTAATTGATTTAAATTTTTATGTAGAAAATGAATCAACTAAATTCAAAAGCTATAATACTCCATTTTCTTCTTTACATAAGTTGCAGTATCTATTGTTTTGCCCAACAAACAGAATTTGATACAACAAAAAAATATCCAGTTGAAGAATTAAAAAGTGACCTGAACTATCTTATACAAAAATTTGAAAAAAGACATCCAAATCTCTACTTGTATACTCCTGAAAATGAAATGACTACCCTTTTTGACAGTATACGCAATAGCATAAACCAACCACTAACCGAAAGGGAGTTTTACAATCTGATTTCCATTCTGAATTCAAAGATTAAGGATGGCCACTCAATGATTCTTCCAAGTATTGCAGCAACAGAATACTATAATTCAAATTGTAGTTTTCTTCCATTCTATTTTTACATAACCGCTAATAGCATAAGAGTAACTATGAATTGTTCATCAAATTCACTGATAAAAGAAGGATCAGCGATTCTAAGCATAAATGGGAAACCTACTGAAATACTATTGAGTGAACTAATTAAAAGATCGGTAAGAGATGGCGAAAATAATACTTACCCTTTTTGGATACTTACAAATTATTTCAAGGAATATTACTCTTTCTCATATGGACATCCTGCCTCTTATCAAATCAAGTTCATAGATGCAGAAAAAGGGGAGCAAACTGTTAGTATTGATGCTCTTAAAAAAGACAGTATCAAGTATTACAAAAACCTAAGATACACTGTTTCAGAAAGCAAATCTGATATTGGTAAAGGAATACTTCTTTATATAAATGATACCATTTCAACTGCAGTTCTTACTATAAAGAGTTTCGACCGTCAAATACTAAAGGAAAAATATGGTCAGCAATTCAGTAAGACTATAAATAAAGCATTTGAACAAATTAAAAATAAAAAAGCAGAGAACCTTATTGTGGATCTCAGAAATAACCAAGGCGGCGACTTTGAACCAGGCAGAGAATTATTGTCATATCTGGTAAAAGAACCTATTATTTATTTAGAAGGAAGTTCACAACAAAGAACTATAAACCCAGCTAAGAATGCTTTTCAAAATAAAGTTTATATACTCATAAATGGAGGTAGCTTTTCTAATAGCGGTATAGTCAGTTCTTATTTAGCTATAAGTAAAAGAGCCGTCTTCTATGGCGAAGAAACCGCTGGTAATAGTACTATATTAAGCGGAGAGCCTATTGATATCGTATTACCAAAAACCGGCTTATACTGTCAAATATCAACACAATCATACCACATATCAAAAGACAAAAGAGATGCACATGGAGTACAGCCCGATTTCCTAATCCAACCAACAATCGAATCAATAATTACTGGAAAAGATGAAATACTTGAAGCTGTAATTGCAAAAATCAATACTGAATTAAAAAAATGAACAAGTACTTCTCCTCTCCTTCCCGGTTATAAAAAAAATCACCCCGCTTTCGCAGAGTGATTCTCATCTATAGATGATATTAGGATTTATACAATAACAGTGTCTGTAACATGCATAACACCGTTTGATATTTTCGCTTCTCTTACTAATACTTGTATTTTTCCGATGTGAACAGCACCATTCTTTACTTCAACTTCCAATGTTCTGCCATTTAAAGTCGTAAGGATATCACCATCCTTAAAATCGTGATACTTATATCTTCCTTTAACGATATGATTATTCATTAAATCAGTCAATTTGGCTTTATTATCGGGGTGAAGCAAGTTGGACATAGTACCGTTATCGAGCTTCTCAAAAGCGATATCTGTAGGGGCAAAAATGGTATAAGGGCCAGTACTACTTAATAACTGATCCAGGTCTGAAGCATGTACACCTTGCTTCAATGTTTTCATATTCTTTTCTGTGTTAACAACCTGCGTAAGATTTGACATATATGATAATTTAGCCGACAGTAGAATTACCGGAAGCCGTGAAAGGTAGTCTTATTTAAGCGGGCAGACTGTTAATGTTTGGGCGACGGCTAATAAAAGAGATGCTAAATGCACTTATTTCTTGCCCATAACCTGTTTTCTGTGGGCTAATCCCCATTCCACCATCTTATCGAGAACAGACTTAAGAGAGCGCCCAGCTTCTGTAACTTCATACTCAACCGTAACCGGAGTGGTGTCGTAAACGGTTCTCTTTACTATTCCATTCATTTCAAGATCTTTCAGTTCTTTAGACAACATTCTGGGAGTAATCTTCGGAATTTCCCTTTCTAACTCCTTGAACCGCTTCTTTCCATAGATAAGAGAACCAATGATAGGAAGCTTCCATTTGCCAGTTATGACATTCAATGTGTCATTTATTGCGAGCACAAAACCTGCTGCACAACTATGTGCTTTTTGCAATTGCTTAGATGTTACCATACTCAAAATTACTAATTGTCGCTATACCAAAGTATACCGCTATACAAAAGTATAGTAGTTACCAAAGTATAGCAATCAGGTATAGCTTTGCTATCAAATACTAAAACATGAAAAGAAATAAGTTGATTTATTGGATAAGTACAGGCTTATTAAGTGCAATGATGGTTTTTAGCGGGATTGCCTATTTCACAGACCCAAAAGTCGTTGAGGGCTTCCAGCATCTCGGTTTTCCTTCCTTCTTTCGTATAGAATTAGGAATCGCTAAAATTGCTGGAGCGGTGGTTTTGGCTTTACCTTTTGTACCTGCTCTTGTAAAAAACTTCACATATGCCGGGTTCGCAATAGTTTTTGCTTCAGCTTTCATCACCCACTTAGCCGTTGGAGACCCTTTTAGTAACGCAGTAGCACCCTTGGTGTTCCTGATAGTAGCAGGAGTATCATTTTACTTCTTTCAGAAACTTCAGGCAAAAACATCGTTACAATAAGTTTACTTAGTAATTCAAAAGTTAAAAGTCAAAAACTGAAATTCGGAGAGTCATTTACAAATCAGACTGTCTGCCAATTTTGACTTTTTACTTTTGACTTTTGACTTTCCTTACCTTCACTGCAACAAAAAACCTGATCCCTCGTCTAACCCAGCAGTGAACAATAATAATGACCATTTATTAACTGACAAGCAATTGGTGCATAAGGTTTTGCAGGGTGATACCCGTGCATTTGCCAAAATTATCCAGCTGACTGAAAAGCTAGTGGCCAGTGTTGTATTGAAACTCATTAAAGACCCTGAAGACCAAAAAGATCTTGCTCAGGACATCTACCTGAAGGCTTATAACCGATTATCTGGATTTCAATTTCAATCCAAACTCAGCACCTGGATAGCTCAAATTGCCTATAATACCTGTTTTGATTATCTGAAAAAGAAGAAGATTCCCATCTATGATATGCATTCCAGCAACCTGGAAACCGAAGAGGATGGACCTTTCTTAGCAACCAGTGAATTGCTGTCTGATAATTCAGAAGCCGGGCTGCCCTTACAAAATAAAGAAAGCCGGGAAATACTGATTTCTGCCATCGAATCATTACCACCATTATACAAAACCCTTATTACTCTTTTTCATCAGGAATCATTGAGTTATGATGAAATTGGGGCAATCACCAATTTGCCCTCTGGCACTGTTAAGAATTATCTATTCAGGGCCAGAAAGAAAATGAAAGACATCCTTTTAGAACAATATAAAAAAGAGGAGCTATGAACACAATGCATCTAACTGAAGAAATGTTGCAACTTGTTGCAATGGAGGGCACCGGAAATCATCCTTCTGCCAAAGAGCATTTAAGGGAATGTCCAACCTGCGAAGCACAGGTAAGATTGATTTCTCATATGATAGAATCAGTAGAATCATTACCAACTGCCAGCTTTCAATTCAACCTGACGGATATTGTACTGGAAAATCTGCCTGAAAGGAGTACAGTAGTACAAGCTAAAAAGAGAGCATCATCAGGATATCTGGTTATGATATTGGTTTTTGTTTCAGCCCTTATACTATGTTATATTTTTAGAAAGCAGCTACTATATATTTCAAAGATACCCAACGAAATCACTCTTTTCCTGATAACTATTAGCGGCTTTGTACTATTATTCCTTCTGATAGCTGACATGGTAAGAGAATATGATAAAAAAATAGAAAAACTAAATCATCTATAAACCTGCAACAAATACCTTATTAATTCGTCAAATCGATTATAATAAATAATATGAAAAAAATAATCTCCATTCTAGCATTAATGCTGAGCTCATTTGCAGTATCAGCACAAGACTATCAAACGAAACTGATACAAAACTATTACTTCACTGAAGAAATATTCCGATCTGTATCAATAATCAGCACAGTAATAATCTTCATGATCTTTGTTATTACTTTATTGAAGATGTTTTTTGATAATAGACTAAAGCATAAAATTGTAGATAAGGGGATACAGGATAGTGTAGCTGCTTCTCTATTGCAAACTACTCCAAAAAATGATCAGCAAAGCACTATTAAATGGGCTTGTCTACTTGGAGGATTAGGTGCAGGCCTTTTCATTGTAAACTATACACAACCACTGGGCATTCATTCAATAGGCATCATGGCATTAAGTCTTTCTGCAAGTTTTATATTGTATTACTTCTTAATAAAGATTACTTCCAAATAGCTTTAAGTAAACTAAGAAATCAAATAAAGAATGCCTTTATTCCTCAAGACGGATTAAAGGCATTTTCTTTTGTATAACAAACCTTGATCCTCTTCTTATGATATGTGGATGAAGAAATACCACTACAAGTATTGCTAAAGGGATACCTCCGTAAACAAGTGTATCGCCCCAGATAGAGACAAATGAATCAATCTTTGCATCGTATGGGTCCTTTTTCTTATAACGAATCGCTACTTTTTCCCCATTCTTAAAGAAAACATTGTCTAGACCATTAAACCAATATTCAACAGTATCTATTTTAAAGAAAATAACAGAATAATTATGGACATATTGACCTGTTTGGGTTTTCCCCTTAAAACCCATCGTACCTGTTGCTTTTTCTGAGTCCGCCAACCAAACTAATTTACATAACAGAAAAGGTGCTAAAACTAAAAAAAGAATACACCCAAATAATGCACTCTTACTTAATGAAACCATGTCCTGATGTTTAGTATATATTAGCGTTCAAAATAACTCTTCTTTTCATGACATTTTGTTAAAAAACGGGGAATTCTCGTTGAAGAAATACTTTCATTTAAAATGACTTCAAACTCAGAATCAATACAGGGATTGAACAAAACCTATCCCCTTTTGTTCTCATAAGTTCATTCAAATAAACATCAGGCCAACAATAAAGATTCAATCTATAATAATGAGAAAAATACTACAAGAAGAATTACAATCATTCGATCGGTTTTACAGAGCCAATCTTGTAAACAGCATCAGTGGCTTTAAACCAGCCAACCTGATTGGAACTATCAATTCAAAAGGACAAACCAATCTGGCATTGTTCAGCTCTGTGGTTCATCTGGGTGCTGATCCGGCTTTAATAGGCTTTATTCAAAGGCCCGTTGGGGTGTCAGGAGATACTTATCGTAATATCATTGAAACAGGTTATTACACAATCAATCAGGTAAACACAGAAATAGTAGAAAGAGCTCATTATACTTCAGCAAAATTTGATCCTGAAATATCAGAATTTAAAGAATGCCAGTTAACAGAAAATTATACCGAAGGTTTTATCGCACCTTTTGTAAAAGAAAGTCCGGTTAAGATGGGCTTGAAATTTGTTGAGGAGATTTTTATCAAGCATAATAATACCCGACTTATTATCGGGGCAATACAGCTAATACAATCAGAAGATGGTTTAATAGAAGAAGATGGAAACATACAACTTGATAAAGCTGAGATTGTGAGTATCTCCGGACTTGAGACTTACTATAAGCCAATTAAGTTTGCAAGTTATCCGTATGCGAAGGTTAGTGAGATAAGGGAAAAAGTAAAAAAGTAAAAAAGTAAAAAGTAAAAAGTAAAAAGTAAAAAGTAAAAAGTAAAAAGTAAAAAGTAAAAAGTTGATGACAAAATACCAATAACAAATGCTGCATGATCCATAAAATAATTGTATCTTTCAATCCATTTATTTTTTTTGACTTTTGACTTTTGACTTTTGACTTTTGACTTTTGACTTTTGACTTTTGACTTTTGACTTTTGACTTTTGACTTTTGACTTTAACACATGAAAATCGCTGTCACCTCCATAATGGTAAATAATCAGGAAAAAGCTTTGAGCTTTTATACTGAAGTTCTTGGGTTCATCAAGAAGACGGATATCCCTGTAGGTGAATACAAATGGCTAACTGTTGTATCGCCAGAAGAACAGGATGGCATAGAGTTATTATTAGAGCCGACTGGATTTGAGCCAGCGCAGGTTTATCAGAAAGCATTATATGATGCAGGTATTCCGGCATTTTCATTTGCAGTAAACGACATAATGGAAGAAGAAGACAGACTTACAGAATTAGGAGTTGAATTCACCCTTCCACCAACTACAATGGGTGATGTAACAGTAGCTGTAATTGACGACACATGTGGCAACCTTTTGCAGCTGGTTCAGCATACTGCCATAAAATTTCCCGACTTGCCAGATGAGCCTATCTATACGAATTAATCTTGTTTCCCAGCTTCCAAATAATTTTTCCCAAAATTTCTCAACTTTTTCTCTTTTTAATTGTTGCAGAATACTTTAAAGTGCAGCTGTATGCTATTTCTTAACTTATATCAATAAGATCCATAGCATCCCAATTTATCTTTACATCTGGCTGGTAAATAGCATAACCATGGATTTACAATCATTAAGAATTTTAAGCGAAAATTTCCCTTTATCTGAAAGGATGCCTGTTTTATTCCTCGGACATGGTAGTCCAATGAATGCCATTGAAGAGAATGAATTTGTACAAGGCTTTCGCTTATTATCCACTACCCTGCCAAAACCTAATGCCATTCTTTGCATATCTGCGCATTGGCTTACCAATGGCACTTTTGTAACTGCCATGGAAAAACCAGCCACAATACATGACTTTGGTGGATTTCCAGATGAATTATACAAACAACAATACCCTGCACCAGGATCACCAAAGCTGGCAGCTGCCACAAAAGAAGTCATCAAAACCACTCCTGTTGAATTGGATATGAGTTGGGGCTTGGATCATGGTGCCTGGACAGTTATCAAGCATCTTTATCCTAAAGCCGATGTACCGGTAATTCAATTAAGCATCGACTACTCAAAACCAGCAGCCTGGCATTATGAACTGGCTAAGGAATTGAGTGCACTTCGCGACAGAGGCATTCTGATTATCGGAAGCGGGAATATTATCCATAACCTCCGATTGGTTGATTTCAAGAACATGTATCGTGATAATTATGGGTATGATTGGGCTATTGAAGCCCATAGCCAATTCAATACACATCTGTTAGATGGCAATAGCAAGGCCCTCATTGAGTATGAAAAACTCGGGAAATCCGCTTTATTAGCCATCCCTACTCCTGACCATTATTTCCCTCTCATTTATACTCTAGGCTTAAAGAACGAAAAAGATGCCATATCACTATTCAATGATAAACTGATGGCAGGTTCTTTGAGCATGACATCGGTGAAGATAGCTTAAGGAGTAGTACGTTTTAAGTTTTACGTTTTAAGTTTTAAATAGTAAGTAGTTAGTGATAAGCTAGTAGCTGAAATTTGGAAAAGTTACCTAATTATACTCTCCTTTTCCTCTTTTGACCTCTTAGCATTGTATTTGTATTCATCGCGAAGCGATTCATTGCGCCTTAAATTAATTTCAGGGTGTACTTTTATAAGCACAAATTCTTTGCGTCTTTGCGTGAAAAAAATCAAATTGAATTGCATGTGTTAAGTAGGCGCCGAATGACTAACTTAGGAGTATGAAGACTGTGGCCGTACTTTTATTCCCGGATTTTGAAACATTGGATGTTTTTGGTCCCGTAGAGATATTGGGGCGACTTAAAGAACATTTCAAAATCAGCTTCTATTCTGAAGAAGGCGGGTTGATTTCAAATGAACATGGAGTTACTATAGCAACAGAACCTATCGACGAATTAGAGCAAGGTGGTGCTTATATTTTTCTTATACCTGGCGGACATGGAACCAGAAAAGAAGTCTCCAATATTCATCTGCTTGACCAAATAAAAAACACCTGCAAAAAAAGTCAGTTCATTTTCACCGTTTGCACAGGAAGTGGATTATTAGCTAAATCAGGTTTATTAGATGGCAAGAAAGCCACTTCCAATAAAAAAGCGTTTGAATGGGCTATGAGTCAGGGACCATTAGTCAACTGGAATAGAAAAGCCCGGTGGACGATAGACGGGAATATATACACTTCAGCAGGAGTAAGTGCCGGCATGGATATGACCCTTGGATTCCTGAGTGATACATTCGATATAGACTTCGCCCGTAAAGTGGCATTCCAAATAGAATATGATTGGCAGGAGAATAAGGAAGAAGATCATTTCTGGCAACAGCATCTTTAAACGTCCTACTCCATCATTCTATTCTATCAGAATATTGCGATTGAAAGATAAGCTGTGATATTCCTTAAACGGATAGGACTATTATTCGGATCGCTTTGTGCATCTTTTGGAACAACATTCTTCAAACCCCATTGCGTTTGCACACCCATCTTAACCACTCTGTTGCCACCGGCAAACCGAACACCTCCATTAAAGCTTAGTCCGTAATCGGATGAAGAACGATTATCATCAATTTTCTCACCTATTTTCAAAGTCTGCCATTC
>JBGAQE010000080.1:0-17895 GCA_044220885.1 Chitinophagaceae bacterium | reverse complement strand
ATTGCCAGTGGCAACAGACCTAATATAGTTGCCAGAGCAGTAAGCAATACGGGTATGATACGAATCTTGCCCGCTTGTATAACCGCTTCTTTTGTCTTTATACCTCTTCCTCTTAGCTCATCCGTGAACTCAATAAGAAGGATAGCGTTCTTGACGACTATACCCGCTAATCCAACAACACCTAAGGCAACAAAGATTGTTGACATAGTCATACCGGTAATTGCAAAGCCTAACAATACTCCGATAATACTGAAGAATATCTCTGTCAATACTATGAAAGGTTTACTTAATGAGTTGAACTGCAATACCAGGATACCGAAGATCAGACCCAATGCCATAATCATAGCTGTACCGAGGAAGCTTAAAGTTTCCTGTTGTTCTTCCTGCTGACCAGTTTGGCGGATGATGATACTTTCTGGTTTGCCTTTGAAATTATCAATGGCTTTCTTCACTTCCAGATTCACCCTGTTAGGGTCGTATCCATCTATCAGGTTAGAATAGATCGTGATCATTCTCTTCAGGTTCTTTCTTTTGATTCCTCCCAATGTATTATTATACTGGAATTTCACGAGGCTACTGATTGGCACCTGACGAATAGCACCTGAGGTGAAATCGCGGTATGTGATTTTCATGTTCTGCAGATCGGAAAGACTATTACGCATCTGATCTGTATAACGGATCTGAATCTTGAATTCATCTTCGCCATCTTTAAGCTTGCTTGCTTCACGACCAAATAAGGCTGTTCTGAGTTCGCTTGCAATTTGACCAGTACTCAATCCTTCCCTTAATGCCCTCTCTCTGTCAATGGTAAGGGTAAGCTCAGGGCGTGTTACATCCACATCCATTTTCAGTTTTTCTACACCTGGTACATTGATACCATCCAGATAGTTTTTCAGATTAACTGCTGTAGATGAAATCTCTTCAAAATCCTCGCCCACCACTTCAATATTTACAGGAGCTCCATTAGAAGGTCCGTTTTGCTGACCTTGAATAGTCACTTCTGCACCAGCTATAGGTTTTATTTCTGAACGAATACGTTCTACATAGTCAACTGTACTTTGACCCATCCGCTTATCGAACTCAACGAAAGATATTTGTATTCTACCAAGATGTGGCTGGGTACCTCTTTCTCCCTGAAAAGGATCGGTAGCTCCAACTGCAACGTTTGTAATAACTGATTCTACAATAGGATTGTCTTTACCTAACGCCTTGAAAACTTTACCTTCTAATATTTGTGTAACACTATCGGTAACATTTGTTTTGGTACCTATCGGCATCTTTAGATACACAAATACCACTTTAGGGTCACCACTTGGAAAGAAAGAAGTTTTTGTACGTCCAGAAACAATTGATATAGTAAGAGCGATAGCTGCAATGATGAACAATCCGAAAGTTGAGGCTAAAAGCCATCCCGGACGGTTTCTTGTCAATGCCCATTTCAACCCACGCTCATATCGATTCATCAGTGATGGAAGCACTTTCGCCTGGAAATTATGTATTAGGTCGTGGATAACATATTTATTCAGGATAAACATAAGCACCAGCATACTGATGAAGTTTCCAAATCCAAAAAATCCGAATACATAAGATACCAGTGCCACTCCCACAAATGCCCAGAACCATTTCTTCTTGAAAATTGCGCTTTTCGGTTCTATATCAGGGTAATGCTCTGGCCTCATGAACGAGGTTGCGAACAATGGGTTGATAAGGAAGGCAACTATCAATGAGGCACTTAATGTAAGGATCAGGATGGTTGGCAGATAAATCATGAATTTACCAATGATACCTGGCCAGAACAATAACGGGAAGAATGGTGCAAGAGTGGTTACTGTACCCGATAATACCGGAGCGAACACTTCCCCTGCAGCTGTTTTTGCTGCCGTCTTTATCGGAATCTTTCCATTCCCGAATATCCGGTGTGTATTCTCGATCACCACAATCGCGTCATCCACAATAATACCTAGCCCGAACAACAGGCCAAACAACACAATGAAGTTCAATGTAATTGATGTACCAACGATATTGTCCGCCGCAGGAATAAACAGAAAGGCTACAAACACACTTAAGGGAACACTTAATGCAACGAAAAATGCATTACTTACTCCCATGAAGAACATCAACACCAATAATACCAGAATGAATCCGATTACAATTGTATTGATCAATTCATTAAATGATATACGGGTTGGTATACTTTGGTCACCGCTTATAGAGATATCGAGGTCAGGAGGATAAGTTCCTTTCTTCATTTCATCTATGATGGCATTTATCTTTTCAGAAGTATTGATCAGGTTTTCACCAGACCTCTTTACTATCTGAAGGGTTACAACGTTCTTGCCATTAATACGGGAATAACTTTCTTTCTCTTTAACAGTATCAATTATCTGGGCAATATCTTTAAGATAAATAGCTTGCCCGTAGATATTTTTGATGATGATACTGTTCATATCCTCAGCACGTAAGAACTGGCCTCTTACCTGAATAGTAGGCTGCATATCACCGATCTTGATATTACCAGCACTGATATCCCTGTTTTCATTTGAGATGGATTGAGCGATATCGTTAAATCCGACACCGGAAGCTTCCATCTTATATTTATCTACATTGATCTGTATTTCTCTTTCAGGGGCACCGGCTAAATCGGCTCGCGTAACCTCAGGAAGCTCTTCTACTCTATCCTGAAGATCTTCAGCATATTTTTTTAATTGCAATGCGTCGTAAGGACCAGTTACATTGATAAACATGATAGGAAAATCGGAGAATGCCAACTCCAATACATCGGGCTGACTTGTTAAGTCATTAGGCAGATCCGCTTTTGCCTTATCTACTGCATCCTTAACTTTCTGTTTAGCTACTTCAACCTTAACATCTGATTCGAATTCGATAAGGATGTTACTGAAATCCTGGATAGATGTGCTCTTGATATTATGGATACGGGCTCCGCTAATACCTTTAATTTGTTTCTCTATAGGACGTGTAATAAGATTTTCAATATCCTTTGGAGAGTTACCGGCATAGATAGTGCTCACATTAATCTGTGGCAATACAATATCGGGATATTGTTCCTTAGGCAAGGAGGTAAAAATGCTGAGTCCCCAAAGCGTGATGGCGATGGTGGCCACATAAGTGACCGTGGAATGATCTATCACCCAGTTGGTGGGTTTAAATCCCTTTATTTTCTCAGATATGATATGTTTGATACTCATGATAGTCAGTTTAATTCTTGGCGACGCTGGCTTTATGCCTTATCATTTTAAACATTCAGATTAATTAACAGCAATCGCTTGTCCATCGTATAATCCCTGGAAACCTTTTGTGATCAGTTTACTTCCTTCCTGCAATCCACTAAGAACTTCAATGAACTCACCATAAATGCTTCCTACAGTAACCATTTTCTTACGTGCTACTTTCTTTCCTTTTTCTGTTTCTTCCACATAAACAAATTTGCCCTTCTCATCAGTTTGCAGAATCATCATCGGAATCACCATAGCATTATTAGAAGCATAATCCTTTATTTTCACTTTCGCCAATTGGTTTGGTTTCAAAGAACCATCAGTCGGGATTTTTATTTCTGCAACAACGGTTCTTGAATTGGAGTTGATCTGTTGTGCAATTACATCGATAGTAGAATTGATTTTCTTATTTACATCTGGAATCTCAACAACCACTTCCGTTCCTTTCTTAATACTAGAAAGATAGTTTTCAGGAACATCAACAACTGCTTTCAAGCGGCTGGTGTTTACAATCTTGATTTGTGGACCAGCTGCTGTTGCACCCTGGAACATTTCACCAACCCTGATAGCAACAACATCTGCTACACCATCAACATCACTATAAACATTGGTAAGGTTTAGTTGCTCCTGTGCCATCTTGATTCCCTCATTAGCCTGCTTCAATTGGTTTTCCAGAGCATCCACATTGTTCTTTGAATTCAGAAGTTGTACTTCAGCACCAATTCCCTGATCGTAAAGATTCTTCTGACGCTGGTACAGGTTTTTTGCAAGTGCCAGTTGGGTTTTTACACTTTCAGCTCCTTGTTGTGCAGAAGCTACTCCCTGACGGGCAATAGCATCATCTAACTTAAGTAGAAGCTGCCCTTTTCTAACACGATCTCCTTGCTTAACTAATAAGGTTCTCACCTGACCACCCATACCTCTTGGTGATACATAGGAAATATCCTGTGCATCAATTTTACCCTGCAGGTCAATATAATGTGAGAAGTTCTGCAACACAAGCGGTGTTACTACAACCTGCTTTGTTAAACCAAAATTGGCAGTAGTATCCATTTTCTGGATTGCCTCTTCAAGGGTTTTTATTTTATCGGAAATCGCTTGTTGTTCCTTTTGCAAATCTGCTAACTGGTTTTTTTTCTCGCTAAGGCTTCCTTTCTCTTCTTTTGAAGAGCAAGCAGCTAATAAAACAATCACAGTTAGTGTAAGCCCTGTGGTTACTATTCTTTTCATTATTCTGGTTTTTATCTTGTTGTTGAGTTGATTATAATTTTCCTAAAGCTTTAATAAGATCTACACGGGCCACAATAGCTTCGTACAATGAGTTGAAATAACTGCTTTCAGCTACCCTTAATTCAGTTTGAGCTGCTGTGATCTCAATATTGGAACCGAGACCCTGCTCATACTTTTTCACAGTTGTCTTATATACATTTTCTGCGAGATCCATATTCCTGTGTTGAAAATCCATTGCAGTCAATGCAGTCTGGAATTGCAGTCTGGCTCTTTCCAGCTCATTATCTACCGCCAGTTTCAGCAGATTCATATTATTCTGTACCTGCTCCAGTTCATATTTTGCCCTGTTGATCTGGGCATTTCTTGAAAAGCCCGCGAAGATGGGGGCGCTTATCTTTATTCCTATCAATGAACTTGGATACCATTTCTGAGCACTGAAGAAATCGAATTTGTTACGCTGAGCTTGAGTAGTGAGCTGTCCTACCAATGCAATTGAAGGAAGCTTAGCCAACTGGTATCTCCTTACATTATACTCCCGTAAACGAACCCCTAATTCCAATTGTTGAATATCCTTTCTGTCGGAATAGTTGAAATTCTGATCAAGGATATCTTTCTTAAGTTCAGTTTCTTTCAAAGAATCAACCAATACCAGGTTATCTTTTACCGGCATACCCATCAACACTTTCAGTCCCATGTTACCAATCTCCAATGAGCGAACAATCTTCAGTTTTTCAGTTTGCAGGTTTATAAGGCTCACATCCAATTTATCGATATCGAGTTTTTCAACGAAACCGTTCTTAAACATCTCTTTTGTTTCGTGAAGCAGTTTCTCTACACGGGCAATATTGGCATCGAGAGCTCCCAACTGATCTTTACCAGCAACGAGTTGGTAATATATCTTCAGGATATTCGCCTTGATATTCTCCTGAGTAACTTCAGCTGTCTTTTCAGAAAATTTCAAAGCAGTGCTACGTGCCTGAAGGCCTACGAATACCTGTCCATCGAACAGGAGTTGTTGAAGTTCAAATCCAGCTGAGGCATTATACTTTGTACCGAACTGCGCTTGAACATATCCGAAATCGCCAGGCATTACAATTGAATTACCATTACCGTCTTTCACACCTTCTTTTTCCAACACACCATAGGTGGCGGCGGCAATAAAGTTGGGGAATACCTGTGTGGCCACATTCGGGAAATAATTCACTCCCACGCTGGCACCAAGATGAGGATAAGCTGCGGCGGTATATTCACGATTGGTTTCATTCTGGATCTTGATATCCAATAATGCATTCTTCACCTGAGCACTGTTTTTCATTGCGTATTCAACGCATTGGTTGGCAGTGAAGGCATTTTGTTGCTGTGAAAAAGCTGAATAGCTTCCCAGTACCAGGAGTACAGCAGTTGAAATTCGCAATAGTCTATTTTGCATGTGCACTTAATTTTTTTTGTAGTTCCAGTTTATATTTTTCTATAAGCTTATGGCCTTTATTGGTAGCTAACCCAAAAACATAGTGTTCTATCAGCTCGCTTGTAACTTCCACCAAAGAGAATTTCTTTGTTGGGAAAAGATCAATGTTGAAAGCCATCATCATTGACTCCAGTCGAAAACGGGCAATTATGTTTATGTTCAATTCTGGGCGGTACAAACCTTCATTCATACCTCTAACAAGGTTATCGGCTATGATTTTATAGAGGTAGTTATCCTTATGCTCCCTGAATTTGAGATATGTCTTGTGGTGAAATTTCTCCAGGTCATACACAACCATCTGGTTCATATTCTGCATCTGGTCCTGAATCTGTTCCATTGTAAGGAAGATTTCATCAACCGCATCTCTTGCAGAAAAGCTGCACATAGAGCAATCTTCCTGCATCCTTCCAATTTCCACCTCCATAACAGCATCTACCAACTCATCCTTGTCACCAAAAAAACTGGTAAATGGTCTTTTTAGACATTCCCAGTTGTGCGGCGATATCATCCATCGATACGGAGCGGATACCGTATCGCATGAACATTTCACCAGCTTTAACCAAAATGCGCTCTTTTGTTTCCATATTTGTCCTAATCGGGGAGCAAAACTATGGAAACTTTTTTCGTTGTCAAAGTTTCCATCCTTTTTCTTAGCCTTTCGTAACAATTCCTTCACACAACTATTGTTTGTTCGCATATTTCCTGAACCCGAATGAGAGCGTTAATTTTGGTGCAAATACTGATGATTTATGAAAGCCCCACTTACATTTAAGAAATTGTTCCAGTACTTTCTGCAAGGATTGATAATACTGGCACCGATAGCTATTACGGTTTGGGCTGTCACCAGTCTGTTTAACTTTGTTGATAATATATTACCCGATCTTATTGAGCGAATTGCGCCTTCTTTATTACCCAATGATGCAACGGGTCATCCTATCAAGATACCAGGCCTGGGTTCCATAGTTGTAATACTGGTTGTTATAGGTGTTGGCTATATTTCTTCTTCCTTTATTGTAGGCCGTTTGGTAGAGCTTTTTGATAAAGTACTGGAAAGAACACCTGGTATCAAGATCATTTATACTACGGTAAAAGATTTTTTCGAGGCTTTTGCAGGAAACAAGCGGAAATTCGACCGTTCTGTGTTGGTAAGCATCGAATCTGCTGATGTTTGGAGGGTAGGATTCATAACACAGGATGATGTAACAGAATTCGGCTTACAGGAATATGTAGCCGTATATGTACCTCAGTCATATGCCTTTGCAGGACATTTATACTTTGTTAAGAAGGAAAGAATACGATTATTGACAGATGTAAGTTCTGCCGATGCTATGAAATTTGCCATATCAGGAGGTGTAACAGAAATTGATGATGAAGACCATACTGAGCCGGTTAAAGCTGGTTAGGTGGGTCTTATAAAAATGAGGTGAATGAAAAAGTGGAGTTTGGTTCTTGGATTTTGGCTGATTTACCTGCCAGAAGCTCATTGTTGGGGATTTTTCGCCCATCAACAGATCAATTATCATGCGGTATTCCTTTTACCGCCTGAAATGATGGTTTTCTATAAAAAACAACTTCTTTTCCTTAGCGAACATGCTGTAGATCCGGATAAACGCCGGTATATGGTAGCGGAGGAAGGTCCCCGCCACTTTATCGATATCGATCGATATGGTAAGTTCCCTTACAAAAGTCTGCCAAGAGAATGGAAAGATGCTGTAGCCGTATATTCGGAAGATACCCTTCGGCAGCATGGCATTGTACCCTGGTGGATTCAGACCATGCTTTTCAGGCTCACTTCCGCTTTCAAGGCAAAAGATGGTCCCAGGATTTTGAAACTATCGGCTGAAATAGGTCATTATATTGCTGATGCCCATGTTCCTTTGCATGCCAGCAGCAACCATAATGGCCAGTTAACCGGTCAGCATGGAATTCATGGTTTTTGGGAATCAAGGTTACCCGAGATGCTGGCAGGAAAAGAATGGGATTATTTCATAGGCAAAGCCGGGTATATCGAAAACCCCTTACAGTTCATCTGGAGCCGTGTTTTAGAAAGTGCGGCAGCGGCCGATACTGTGTTAAAGGTTGAATACCAACTAAGCAGAAGCTTTCCGTCAGACCAGAAATATGCATTTGAAGAAAGAAATGGGGTGCTTGTAAGACAATATTCAAGCAATTATGCCCTCCGTTATTATGAACAACTGAATCAAATGCCGGGAAGAAGAATGCAACAGTCTATATATGCGGTGGCCAGCTTTTGGTATACCGCCTGGGTAAATGCTGGTCAACCCGACCTGAAAACTCTAAGTAATTCCCAATTTAGTGAAGCAGATTTGAAAGATTTTGAAGTATTGGATCAGCAATGGAAGGATGGGAAAATTAAAGGCAAAGACTGTAACTGAAATGTGCCAAATTTCAAATGAGTGTTAGTAGTTTAATTACCTAATTTTGCGCTCTTCTTTCTAAATGTTCAAAAGGAATTACGTTGACAACTGCAAAAGCAACCATACACAATTTCAATGCGGGGCCCAGCATATTACCGCAGGAAGTATTTGAGGCAGCGAGTGCTGCTGTATTAAACTTCAACAATACAGGACTATCTATACTTGAAATAGGTCACCGTACAGAACTATTTGAAGCGGTAATGGATGAAGCGAGGAATCTGGTAAAAGAGTTGATGCAACTGAATGCCGATCAGGAGGTTTTATTTCTTCACGGTGGCGCCACCACGCAGTTCATGCAGGTGCCGATGAACCTACTTAATGAAAACAGCACTGCTGCATATACCGAAACGGGTACCTGGGCAGATAAAGCAATTAAGGAAGCAAAGCTGTTTGGAAATGTAAGTATCGCAGGTTCTTCCAAAGAAACCAATTTCACCAGCATTCCAAAAAACCTGAATGTATCTTCTGATGCAGCTTATCTGCATATCACTACCAACGAAACCATCGCGGGCACACAATGGAAGAATATCCCTTATGATTGCGGTGTTCCTTTGGTAGCAGATATGAGCAGCGATATATTGAGCAGGCAGATGGATTTCAGCCGTTTTGATATTATTTATGCAGGAGCCCAGAAAAACATGGGGGCAGCGGGTGTTAACCTTGTGGTTGTCAATAAGAATATTCTTGGAAAAGTGAATCGTACTATTCCAACCATATTAGATTATCGCAATCATATAAAAGAAGGCAGCATGTTAAACACTCCGCCTGTGTTTGCTGTTTATGTAGTGTTACTGACGCTACGCTGGTTAAAAAAACAAGGAGGCGTTGCTGCCATTGAAGCCCTTAATAACCAGAAAGCAGGATTGCTATATAATACTATTGACCAATACCCTGTTTTCCATGGAACGGTGGCAAAAGAAGACCGTAGTTATATGAATGCTGTTTTTGTGATGGAAAACAAGGAATTGGAAAAAGAGTTTCTGGGCTTATGTAAAGAAAATGGAATGATAGGTGTAAAAGGGCATCGAAGTGTGGGTGGATTCCGTATATCACTATATAATGCCTTACCTCTTTCAAGTGTTCAGGTACTGACCGACCTTATGATAGATTTTGCAAAACGTAAAGGATAAAAAATATTATGGCTGTCGTTTCCCCCTTCAAAGCATTAAGACCTGCAGCAGGATTGGCTGCCCAGGTAGCATCCCGACCTTATGATGTATTGAATTCAGCAGAAGCCCGCATTGAAGCAGGTTCCAATCCGAATTCCTTCCTTCATATCACCAAATCAGAAATCGATTTACCTGAAAACACCGATATCCATACCCAACAGGTATATGATAAGGCGAAAGAGAATCTCGATAACATGATAAAAAACGGGATTTTGCTTCGTGAAGAAAAGGCTTGTTATTATATCTATCAGTTAATCATGAATGGTCGCAGCCAAACAGGACTTGTTTGCGCCAGTTCTGTAAATGATTATGAAAAAGGTATCATTAAAAAACACGAGTTCACTCGTCCTGAAAAAGAACTGGATCGTATCAATCATATAAAAACAACAGGGGCACAAACAGGAAATGTTTTCCTTGCTTATAGAAATGTATCTGCTATAGATTCATTGGTTGAGCTTTGGAAAAAATCACATGCACCTGAATATGATTTTGTAGCGGAAGATGGCATATCACATACCATCTGGATTGTGAATGATGATAACGTTATTGCAACCATCACTAACCTTTTTGCAACAAAAGTTCCATGTACATATATAGCAGACGGCCATCATCGTGCAGCTTCAGCGGCCAAAGTGCGCAAAGCATTAGGTAAAAAAGCACCAGCGGGAGCTGATTATTTCCTGACCACTTTATTTCCTGCCGACGAATTGAATATACTCGACTACAATCGCGTAGTGAAAGATCTTCATGGTATGGAAGAAGATGAACTCATCAGCAGTTTGCACGACGATTTTGATGTAACCAGCATTGGAAAAGAAGCCTACCGTCCGGAGCAGTTCCATGATTTTGGAATGTATCTCGGTGGCAAATGGTATAAACTTACAGTAAGAGAAGATAGTTATTCTGATGACCCCATCGGGGTACTGGATGTAACTATTCTTTCCAAGAACATATTAAGCAAGCAATTCGGAATCAAAGATCAGCGTACCGACAAACGAATTGATTTTGTTGGAGGCATCCGTGGACTGGAAGAGCTGGAGAAGAGGGTGAATAGTGGAGAAATGGCAGTTGCTTTCAGCCTTTATCCAGTATCCATTCAGCAGCTATTCGCCATTGCCGATGAGGGCGAAGTGATGCCACCGAAGAGCACCTGGTTTGAACCGAAGTTGAGGGATGGGTTGTTGACACACTTACTAGTCTAAGTCGTTCTTTGAATTTGAAAATTTGATGATTTGAAAATTTGAAAATGAGCAGCCAAATACACTCATCGGATAGACTGCCAAAGATTTTCAAATTTTCAAATTCCCAAATTTTCAAATTACCTCAAATTTCTAAAAGTTTAACACCCCCCCATACAACCACTTTCCCCAATCACTTATCTTTGAAGGGTATGAAACAGCTCCTATTATCCCTCTTTTTGTTAGTGCTGGTAAGTGCCGGTGCAAAAGCACAAGACCCAGACCCAAAAAAGTTGCATGAAACCGCCAAGACATTTATCCGTACCGGAGATTATAATAATGCGGTATTGGTTTTGAATAAAGCAATACAACTCGACCCCAATAATATTGAATTACAGAAGGATCTTGCATTCGCTCTTTACCTGAAAAAGGATTATGCCAATGCATTGACAATTGCCAAACCCCTTGCAGACAGAAAAGATGTAGATATTCCTTCTATACAAGTATTGACACTCATCTATAAGGCTTTGGAAGAAAGAAAGGAATGCGAAAAGATCTACAAGGCAGCCTTGAAGAAATTTCCAACCAGCGGTGTGCTGTATAATGAATATGGGGAGATGCTATGGACAAAGAAAGATTATTCCGAAGCTGTTAAACTCTGGGAAAAAGGAATAGAGACAGATCCAAATCATTCAGGCAACTATTATAACGCTGCCAAATATTATTACTTGTCGGCAGATAAAGTATGGGGATTGATTTACGGTGAAATATTTGTAAACCAGGAAAGTTATTCTGCCCGTACTGTAGAAATAAAGACCTTACTGCTCGATGGCTACAAAAAGCTTTTTACAGGAAATGATATCTATAGCAACCAGGATATGAAAAACGAGTTTGTAAAAGCTTTCCTGGAAACTATGAATAAACACGCCGGTATTGTAGCTTCAGGAATAACTCCTGAGAACATTACCGCTTTACGGACCCGTTTCATTTTGGATTGGTATGCTAACAATGCGGCGAAATTCCCCTGTCGCCTTTTCGAGCACCAAAACCAATTATTGAAACTGGGCTTTTTCTCAGCCTATAACCAATGGATTTTTGGAGCCGCCGCCGATCTCAATGCCTATCAGCAGTGGACAAACAATAATGGAGAAGAGAATAAGGAATTCCTTCGTTTACAGCAGAACAGGGTATATAAGACCCCGGCAGGACAATATTATCAGACCACGTCGAAATAAGACCTTTTTTTATTACAAAAACGCCATTTCTAATGGCGTTTTTTCTTTATGTAATATTTCCCTAATTTGAAGAAGTAAAGAACTAACGATTCCCTACTAAATTGCTGCTTGCTATGAATACTCCTGGTCGCCTATTTGATTGTATTGAAAACCAGCTAGCCAACTTTCCATTGGAAGCTATGGTTGCCGCTAAAGAAAGCGGTCAATGGAAAAAATACTCTACAGCTAATGTTCAGGAAATTGTAGACAGATTTAGTGCTGGCTTACGAAGTCTTGGAATTAGCCAAAATGATAACACTGTTGAAGGCCGCGATAAAGTGGCTATCTTATCTAAAAACCGGCCTGAATGGATATTCCTTGATATGGCTGTTCAAAAAGCTGGGGGAATCCTGACTCCTATTTATCCAACCATCAACGTCAACGAACTGGAATTCGTTTTGAATGACGCCAAAGTGAAAATGGTTTTTGTAAATGACGAAGACCTTTTTTTAAAAGTATATAGTTTGAAAGAGCGCCTCCCTCATTTGAAAGAGATCTTCACTTTCGATCATACACCAAATGCACGTCACTGGAAAGAAGTGTTAGCAGCCAGTACCCCTGAATTAATTGGAGAGGTAAACAAGCTTGCCGCCGAAATAAAGGAAGATGATATAGCCACCATAATCTATACATCAGGCACTACAGGCACTCCAAAGGGAGTAATGCTATCTCATAAAAACATCCTGAGTAATGTAAAGGCAAGTATGAACTGTTTTCCTCCAGGCGATAACATGAAATCATTAAGCTTCTTGCCTCTCAATCATATCTTCGAAAAGATGGTCACCTATTTATATCTGTTTAAGGGAACATCCATCTATTATGCCGAGAGTCTTGAAACCATTGCCGCCAACCTTCAGGAAGTGCAACCTGATATGTTCACCACTGTACCGAGGTTATTGGAAAAAGTTTATGACAGAATAATGCAGAAAGGAAGTGAGCTATCTGGCATAAAGAAAAAACTTTTCAATTGGGCTCATGATCTTGCGGAGAAATTTGAATTGAATAAGGATATGGGCATGAGTTACAACTTCCAACTGGCATTGGCTAACAAACTTGTTTTTAGTAAATGGAGGGAAGGGCTCGGCAACAATATCAAATGTATAGTTACCGGTGGCGCTGCATGTCAGGTAAGACTGATCCGCATCTTTACTGCTGCCCAGATACCCATATTGGAAGGCTATGGATTAACAGAATCATCTCCTGTAATATGTGTAAACCGCTATAACGAAGCTGATAGAATGTTCGGCACGGTAGGACCCACAGTAGATGGTGTTGAAATAAAGATTGCTGAAGACGGTGAAGTGCTTTGTAAAGGCTCTAATGTAATGGTTGGTTATTACAAACGTCCCGACCTTACCCAAGAAGTGATAAAAGACGGATGGTTATTGACCGGTGATATAGGCACTATAATTGACAACCGCTTCCTCAAGATAACCGACAGGAAAAAAGAATTGTTCAAGACAAGTGGAGGTAAATATGTAGCCCCTTTACCAATAGAAAGCAAACTCAAGGAATCACCTTTTGTGGAGCAGGTGATGATTATTGGGGCTGAAAAGAAATTCGTTGGGGCATTGATTGTACCATCCTTCCCTAACCTAAGGGATTGGTGCCGTCATAATGGAGTGGCTGATACAAATCCAGATGATCTTATTAAAAACGAAAAAGTGATAGCCCTGTTCCGGGAATTAGTCGAGAGCTTTAATAAGTTCTTCAACCATGTAGAGCAAGTGAAGAAGTTTGAGTTATTATCGCATGAATGGAGTGTTGATACTGGAGAAATGACACCTAAACTTTCCTTAAAAAGGAAAGTGGTGATGGAGAAATACAAGGGGGCGATTGACAGGATCTATGCTGAATAATATTCAAAGCATACCCATCATAAATTTATATACTATCATATTTAACGCATCGAAATCAACTGAATTCGATGTTTTTCAAGTTTTTCCGCTATTGAAGGAATTCCCTTAGCCGTTTAAACATTGATTACTTATACTTTCGTTTACATATACACTTACATACCATCAGGTTTAGGGTAACCATTTATTTTTTGAAAATACATCAACTAAATAATGCAGTAATACTACAAGTCATATCCTAGTAGTTTGCATTAAGATAGATTTGATGCGATGGCATTACCATTAACTGTAGTTAGCGGAAAAACTTAAGGCACTTTCACTTTCTACAGATTAACTGATACTTCAGAATCAGCTGATGGAATCCATCACAAGTACAGTGTCCTTAGATAAATCTTAGCAAACTTAAAACCGGAACAGTATGAAAAACACATCAGAGGCGGATGCCAAATCCTCATCAATTCTATCCCGCCAAACCAAAGCATCGTTTCATTCTTCACTCAAAACAAATTTTTTCCTTTTCGTACTTACAGCATTTTTCATGCTGTATTCCAACATTTCGATTGCTGGAATAATAACCAGCGCAGGTACAGGTAACTGGAATTCTACTGGTACCTGGTCGGGTGGTGTAGTACCCGGAGCCGGTGATGATGTTGTAATCATCAATGGACATACGATTACTGTAACAGCAGATGCAACATGCAATTCCCTTAAGATTCAGTCATCTACTGCCAGTTCATCAACAGAAGTTCTAACAGTTAATAATGGTATTACGCTTACCATTACAACATCATTTACAGTTGCCGGAAATACAGCCTATAGTGAAACATTGACATTATCGGGTAGTGGTAGTATTTCATGTGCCAGTTTTATTTCTAATACGATAGTGTCGCCAACTGTTGCAAACAATTCAACAATTACAGTGAACTCATCAATTAGTCAATTTACCTGTTCTGGAGGTTTTACATTAAACAGCACCTATAATAATGGCGCAGGTAAAAGACTGAATAGTACATTCAATCTTACTAGTGGCATACTTACTATTAGTGGAACAATCACCACAGTCAATTCAAATGGTAATAACACCAGTTCTTTCATACTTGGTAGTTCAAGTCCAAGATTAAACCTTGGCGCAGCGGGAAACCCATTCAGCCTTAGTGGAACAGGTAATAACACGATTACACTAAGTGGTACTGGCTCTACTGTAAACTATAAAGGTAGCGCCGCACAAACGGTAAGAAACACTACTTATAGAACTCTGGAGATCAACAACAGTACGGGAGCAACACTTGCAGGAACAACTACAGTAACAATCCTTACCATTGGCAACAGTACCGCCAATAGTATTTTTAATGATGGAGGTCGTACGCTTACTTCCTCAGGCACATTAAATCTTACATCAGGATATTTCAAGCTAGGTAATGGTGCAACTGCAACAAACTTCCCATCGTTTGCAACTAAGAATATCGGAGCTACAACTACTGTTGATTATGTTTCCAGTTCTGCACAAACAATTGTAGCAGCCAATTATGGTAATCTGTCAAACACTGGAAATGGCAACAGAACCTTAGCTTCCTCTGGTACAGTTGGAATTGCTGGAGTATTCTCAACAGGTTCGGGCACTTATACTGTAACTGGTTCTACTGTAAATTTCAATGGAACCAGTACTCAAACAGTTCCGGTTCTTACATACAACAACTTAACAATAACAAATGCAGCAGGAACTGACGCTGAAGGCAGTATTACAGTAAATGGGGCGTTAACTCTAACAAGCATTTACGCAACCAGCAGCAAAGGTTGTCTCGATTTCAGTACAGGCAGCAACTATGTGCTTACCATGGGAGCTTCTTCCTCTACAACTGGTAATGGTGATGTTACTGGAATAGTAACACGTAATTCTTTTGCTTTAGCAACACCATATACTTTTGGAAGTGCATATACTGTAATAAATATATCATCACAAGGAGCACAGCCATTACCAGGATCCATTTCGGTTAAAATAGTAAAGACAGCTACACATACCTGGAAGCCAAATGCAATTGATCGTTACTACGATATCATATCTTCTCAGGGTAATTCAGCGAGTGCTGTAATCAATACCACTTTGCATTACAGAACTGATGAACTGAATGGTGCAACAGAAAACCAGTTAGGCTATTTTGATATACACAACCCCACTGGAGCTGCTTCTGTACACGACCACGGATTTTCAAACAGGGATCTCACCAATAAATTTATTGGAAGATCAGGCATGAACCTGAGCTATGTAGCCTCCTCTTCTTCATTCGATGCAAAATACTATACTCTTGGAACCACTTCAATTCCTAACAGTGCATTGTGGATAGGTATAACCAGTACAGATTGGGCAACTGCATCCAATTGGGAACCAGTTGCTGTTCCAACGAATATCAGTGACGTTCTAATTGGCCCGGGCACTTATGCACCAACCTTACCTGCATCCACCACTATCAATTCAATGTATATTGAGCCGACCGGAACACTTAATGGAGGAACTGGAACTGCATTGACTATTGCAGGGTCAAATGGTGCATGGTTAAATCTGGGAACTTTCAATGCCGGAACCAGCACTGTGATCTTTACAAATGCTTCCGCTACAATGGCCGATCCTACTACATTCTATAATGTAACAATTAATACTGGGGCAAAACTTACTTTAGGCACTAACAATACCATGATCATATCCGGAACCCTGACCAATGATGGTACGCTGGATGCCAGTACGAATGAAAACACTATTGAATATAGTGGTAGTATACCCCAAACCGTAATCAATCCAAATGGCGGTAGTGTTGGGGGAGGATATCACAATCTGATATTGAGTGGAACAGGTGCAAAAACACTTCCTACAGGTGAATTATACATCAGGGGTGATTTCACAAACAACTATGCAGACGTTCTTGAGTTCACTCATTTAGTAGAATTTATGGGACCTGCTGGTATGGACCAGAATATAAATGGTACATATACCACAGTATTTGATGATCTGGAAGTAAATGTGAATGGCAATTACCTTAATGTAGGTCAGACGATTTTAGCAAAGAGTCTTACACTAACAAAAGGGACAATTAAGATACTTGGTTTTAGTGCACTTCAATTGACAGGTGCAATTAACAGAGATGGCACTACACAGACTGGCCAGATTGATGGCAGCAGTACCGATGCCACACTGGTATTCAATCATTCTTCTGCATATACTTTACCTGCGAATTTATTTGCAAGTCCAGTATATAATCTCGAAGTAGATTGTTCTCCTTCAATTACAATGTCTGGAAACCTTTCTGTAACAAATGCTTTGAATTTAATTAATGGAACTTTAATAACTGGTGCTAACACGTTGAGCATTGGGGGATCAATAACTCCGGGCAGCGGCTTTATAGACGCTTCTGCAGCCAGTAGTGTAGTTGCTTTTAATGGTGGTGCTTCACAAACAATGCCTTTCTCGGTATTTTCTGGCGCCATAAAATCATTAGAGATAAACAACTCTGCAATCAATGGGGTACAGCTAAATGCTATTACCACTATTGATAACCTGACATTGACCAATGGTATATTGAGTCTGGGTAATTACAATCTTACAGCCAACAATATAACTGGAGGTTCATTGAGTTCCTATGTAAAAACAGGAGGAACAGGTTTATTGAAAAATACTATAGCTAATACAGCAGCAGTTGATTTCCCTGTTGGTAACAGCACATATAATCCTGTTACGATCACAAATAATTCCGGTGCCTCAGATCTGTTCAGTGTAAAAGTACTTGACGAGGTTTATGAAAATGGAAGTAGTGGTGCTACAATCACTTTACCAAGAGTGTATCGCACATGGGATATACATAAAACTAATAGTAATGCAGGTTCAGGAGTGGATTTTGTATTCCATTGGAATGACGCCGATTATGAACCATTCACCACAGTTCCTAAATTATATCATTTCGATGGAGGTTCATCACAGTGGGTGTATCAGGCAGGAGGAAGCACTCCTACTGCTACAAGTTTCAATTATACAGGCTATTTAAATACGTTTTCATCTTTTG
>JBGAQE010000282.1:0-2006 GCA_044220885.1 Chitinophagaceae bacterium | reverse complement strand
CTTTCTCCCAGTTTATTGATGGATTCGGGTATGATATTACTAATGGTTTCATTTGTTATAAAGACCACTGGTATAATTTCTATATTCGAATCTTTGAGTTGTTTCAATGCAGTGCTGTCGAACTGGATTTTTGCTGAAGGAAAGGGTTTCAGATGTTTTACGTCCCACTGAACATCAAAGAACTTCATATAGAGTTTCTTTACTCCCAATTGTTGTAACATAGCCTGTTCTGCAGGATTGTTCTTGTAGCTTGACTTCCAGTAATAAAACGATCTTGTTACATTTCTTTCTTTCTGGCAAGAAACAGAAAACAGTAATAAGGCGGGCAGCAATAAAGATTTTAGCATGTTTCGGGACATATGCGATGGCTATTTATTTACTTTGTATCCAATTACCTTCAAAATTATGTACCGTACAGTTCTTTTTCTTTCAACAGCCTTACTTATTTTTTCCAGTCAATTGTTAATGGCGCAGTTGGTGGCCGGCCCTATGCTTGGTCATGTTGAACTTCGAACGGCAAAGATATGGGTCGAAGTGGTGCCCGGTTCCAGTGCTGATGTTTGGTACTGGAAAAAGGGACAACCTGAAAAAGTAAAATCAGTAAGCCAGACTTCTCTTAAATCTACCTGGTATGCGCCTCTTACTTTTAATATTGTGGACCTTGAAATGAACACAACATACGATTATGCTGTGACTGTAAATAACAAAGCGGGTAAAAAGCCTGTAAAGGCAGATGGCAGTTTTACAACAGCCGATCTTTGGCAGTGGCGTAAACCGGCGCCTGATTTTTCCTTCCTTACCGGAAGCTGTGCCTATTTCAACGAACCGAAGTATGACCGTCCTGGTGTTCCTTATGGAAAAGACTCATCCATATTTGAAGCTATGGCTAAGGAAAAAGCCGCTTGTATGATATGGCTGGGAGATAACTGGTACTACCGGGAAGCAGACTATTTCAGTGAATGGGGATTATGGAACAGGGCACATCACGATAGAAGCCTTCCCATATTGCAGCTTTTCCTGAAAGCGATGCCTCACTATGCCATCTGGGACGATCATGATTATGGCCCCAATGATGCTGAAGCAGGCTATCCTTTTAAAGAAACTGCCAGAACTATTTTTAGTAGTTACTGGGCTAACCCAACATATGGTTTTAAGAATGAGGGAATCAACACAAGACTATCTGTGAACGATTGTGATTTTTTCATGATGGACGACAGGACTTACAGAAGCAGTGATGATATGCAGCCGATGATAAACGGGGCACCCAATCCTTCAAAAAGAATGTGGGGTGCAGCTCAATTGGAGTGGCTGAAGAATTCTTTACTGGTAAGTAAAGCTCCATTCAAGTTTATTGTTACCGGAAGCCAAACATTGAACCCTGCCTCACCATTCGATTGTTTACAGGATTATCCTGTTGAATTCAGGGAGCTGATGCAATTTCTTTCTGAAGAAAAAATCAACGGGGTACTCTTTTTAACCGGTGACCGTCATCATAGTGAAATCATAAAGTATTCCAGAGAAGCTGCTTATAGTCTTTATGATATCACTTCTTCTCCTTTAACATCGGGAGTTGGCCTTGCTGGGGGACAAGAAAAGAACAATCCGGCCCGAGAGCCGAATACTTTGGTAGAAGCCCAGAACTATACCCGTATTTCAGTATCCGGAAAGCCAAAAGAACGCAGGTTAAAGGTGGAATTCCTTGGAATTAAAGGTGAAAAATTGGCTGAATGGAGTATTTCTGAAAATGAGTTGAAAAATAAGTAATATCGCTCCCTCAATAAGCTATAGAAAATGAAGGTTCATTTCGGATATGAGAAAAAACAGGTGTTGGATGCATTGCGTAGTCACTTTTTCAGCAGGCCTGAAATACGATTGATGGTGATACTGGTGAATGTGTTTGCGATATTGTCTGCAGTTCTTTTTTACTTCAATAAGATACAGCCCATATCTTTTCTGGCCTTTTCACTGATGTGGTTTTTGCTGTGGCTTACTATCAGGATATTCCT
>JBGAQE010000281.1:0-2014 GCA_044220885.1 Chitinophagaceae bacterium | reverse complement strand
TTTGTTGATGATACGGGCATAGCTATCACTTTGCTGCTGGTTTTCACCATAACAAGTTTCGAGCTCCTTTATCAGCACCTGAACCAGCTTTCCTTTTATTGATTCTTCCACCAATAGATAATCGGCAGCAACACAGGTTTGTCCGGCGTTGACAAACTTACCCCAGATGATTCTTTTAGCAGCTATGGTAAGATTGGCATCTGCTGAAATGATACAAGGGCTTTTCCCTCCTAACTCAAGTGTAACAGGCGACAAATGCGAGGAAGCCATTTCCATTATCTTCTTTCCAACCGGCGTACTTCCTGTAAAAAACACCTGATCGAAATGGAAATTCTTTAATAATGCAGGAACCACTTCAGCCCCATCACCTAAAAACACATGTATATATTCAGAAGGGAAATTTTCATTGATCAGCTTTGCCATTAATTCAGAAGTATGCACCGAATATTCAGATGGCTTTATGATGATCGTATTCCCTGCAGCAATAGCACCTGCCAGAGGATTCATGGTTATATAAATCGGGTAATTCCAGGGAGAGATGATCAATACATTGCCTACCGGCTCAGGATATAACATGGAACTGGCAGGAAAAAGAAAAAAGGGTGAACCTGTTTTCCTTGGACGCATCCATTCCCTCAAACCAGCTTTCAAATCCTTTATCTCCTCATATACCCCACCCAATTCCGTCATATATACTTCCTGTGGATGTTTCCTGAGATCCTTATACAACGCCTCCTGTATCGCGGTCTCATTATTGCGAAGCATTGCCTCCAGTTTATCAAGTTGTTGTTTCCTGAATTCAATGGAACGGGTAGCCCCCGACTTGAAATATTTAGTCTGGGCACTATAAATGGATTGATAGGAATTGTCCATAGCCTTGCAATTAGCTCTTTAAATAGAGTAATTTTGAACCAAGTTACCAAAACCGGAGAAATGACTGATGAATACTTCATGCAACAGGCCCTGAAACAGGCGGAACAAGCTTTTGAAGAAGGAGAAGTGCCCGTTGGCGCTGTAGTGGTTATGAATGGAAAAGTGATTGCCCGTGGCTATAATATGACTGAAAAACTAAAAGATCCAACAGCTCATGCCGAAATGATTGCCCTCACCTCAGCCTTCAGTTTCCTTGGCGGAAAATATCTGCCCGATGCCACATTATATGTAACTGTAGAGCCCTGCCTCATGTGTACCGGCGCTCTCTACTGGAGCAAAATCACCCGCATAGTATGGGGAGCCGATGACGAAAAAAACGGACATAGAAGAATCACGAAAGATGAATTCCCTTTTCATCCCAAAACAGTCATCGATAAAGGAATTTTGAAAGATGAATGTGCGGCGTTGATGAAGGAGTTTTTCAGGGAGAAGAGAAGTAAATGAAGTAGTACGTTGTAAGTTGTACGTTGTAAGTTATAGGTTTTAAGTTTGAACCCTAATAGCGGTTAATTGTATTTGGCTGTTTATTGTCTAATTCTCAAATCATCAAATTTTCAAATTAATGAGGGGAGATAAAGTTCCGAACTCTTCGAGAGTTCGGAACTTTATCTCCCCTCATTAATTTAAACACTTTCATTTGCTGTATTGGCTGTTCCCAACGCACTGCTGCGGGGGCAGGCATTTTCAAATTTTCAAATCATCAAATTCTCAAATTCCTCACGGCAGCCTCTTAATCTTAATATTCTTAAACCAAACCCCACCCCCATGATCTTGCAAGGCAATCTTGCCTGCCTTCGACATACCATAAGGTTTCACATCCTTCCATTTGCTTTTTGCTTTGTTTGCTTCCCACTCTGGAGACCAAAATTCATACTCCACTACTTTCACACCATTCAGCCAATGTTCAACATGTGCTTTGTTTACTACGATTCTTGTATGGTTATACTCACCTGCTGGTTTAGCCACTTTCGCCGTTGGCGCATTCATATCATAATTCGAAGCACTGTACTGACTTTCATGAAGCTTAGCAGGATAACCGATATCATCGATCAATTGATACTCAGGACCAGACTCGTAAGAT
>JBGAQE010000280.1:0-2969 GCA_044220885.1 Chitinophagaceae bacterium | reverse complement strand
CTGTAAGAAAAAATTCATGCTGATAATCAAGAATGGTTTGCATTACACTGCTTAAGGTATGCTGACGTTGCTTGATGGCATCAATAAACCATTTGGCAGCATCTATCTTCTGCTTTATGAACAATACGGCTTCTTTTTGTCTCTTATCTTTCTTGCTACCACGGTCGTATTCTTTCAACATATCACGATACCCTTCACTGATACGGAGATCCGGAGCGTTTCTTGAATTAAGTGTAAGTTCCAGCTTACCGGCATTATTATAAATGAAGAAGTCCGGGACCACATAGGTTTCGCCCTTATTGGTATCGGAATGATTGCCTCCTGGCTTTGGATTAAGCTTAATGATCTGATTAATGACTTCCTTCAGGCCATCATCATCAATACCCAGTCCTCGTTGTATTTTCTCGTAATGCTTCTTGGTAAATTCATCGAAGTATTCTTCAATAGCTTCAATAGCCTTATCGACTTTCTTGCCCGATAGTTTCAATCTTTTCAATTGTATGAGAAGACATTCCTGCAGATTACGGGCGGCAACACCAGGGGGATCAAATTTCTGGATCAGCAAGATCATCTTTTCCACCTCCTCTTCTGTACAATCTACGTTCTGTCTGAAAGCAAGATCATCAACAATGGCAGCGGTTTCGCGACGCAGATAGCCATCATCATCAATACTTCCCACTACCTGCTCGGCAATCCGAAGTTCTCTTTCTTCCATACGCATCAACCCCAGTTGCTCCAAAAGATGCTCATGGAAAGATGTTTCTGTCTTATGCGGGCTCACTTTCCCCTCATCGGCTTCGGGGTAGTTATCATCGCGCAGTTTATATTCCGCTATATCGTCGTCGCCCTCCGACACGTATTCACTGATATCTATATTATCGTATTCTTCTTCACTACCTTCACTTTCGAAATCGTCGGCACTTTCATCAAACTCATCAGCTATGTCGTTGGCAAATTCGTCTTCGTGGGTGTCTTCTGAAAGCTCATGGGGCCGGGTTTTCCTCCATCTCCTCCTTAATCCGTTCTTCTGAGTATAGCCGTAGGTACTTGCAGCAGCTTCATTAACTTGAATCTGCTGGGGCGACAGCTTTTGGAGGAGTTTCTGGTGTAGGCCTTGACTTAAAGACATGGTTGTCAGGGGTTTTTCCTGTGGAAGTCCTAAAAATAAATTTTAAAAATCGGGCGATCTCAAACAAAAATCCAGTCAAAATTTACATATTAATTCAAGACACTGATTGCAACGATTTTATAAAATTATTGTTGTGTCGGCCCTGTTGGGAAAGAGGCAAATTCACAGTCTTTCAGCGCTGTTTGTCAGATAAATTTTCACCAGCAGGATAAAAGTCTCTGTGGTTACCCTTACTAGAACAAGGGTTGAATCAATGGGCCTCTCCAAATTCATTTCAGCCTCTTCAAACCGATAAACCGGGTTTCATTTTAGCTTGATTTATGTCCGCCATCTGGCATTTTTCTGTAAGCAGGAATTCTTTTTTGAAAAGAAAACAGCCATCCCATTATTACGATTTAGGCTGGGCTCACTTGATTATACCAATCATTTGAAGGAAAGAAATACTGAAAAGCCTTTACCATGTAAAGCATTCCCAATAGTTCCTTTCAAATTCAAAAAACAGGCATATTGATCTGTTAAGTGTGTGGCCACTCCCATTTGCCGATTTGAATTTTATTTTTCTGAACTAGTATCTAAATTGGTATCCAGGCTTGTTGCCAGAATCAAAATCCAACTAAAAAATCCTTAAGACCATGAACTCAGGAAAATATTATCACCCACCGCTGGAGCCCTATTGTTCCTTCTATATTACCCTACAGTACACTTATGATCATGCAGTGAGTGCTGGTTTTTTTTAAATATATAAAGAGCCGGGAAACTGCCAGCATACAGGTTACCTGTTGGGGTGAAAGCATTTCATTGGAAACACAAAGTCATCCAGTAAGAGATGAATGGATAATCACTCACTTCCTTAAGAATTGCGTATAAAGAAACATCAAGATATTAACTCACATAAACAATGAAGCTTAGAATACGTCAATTATCAATAACCAAACACCAACAGCTGATTTTCACCAACTTTTCTTATAATTTCGAATTTGGCCATATACATGCCATTGTAGGAAACAATGGAACAGGGAAAACAATGTTATTGAATGCTCTTACAGGAGAAGAGCCGATTGAAACGGAAAAGATATTTATTGATTCGCAGGAACGAAAGACCGATAGTATTGCCTACGCACAACAACGATCTTTCCAATACAACCATATGACAGGAAACGATTACCTGCATTTTTTGGGATATTATAATAGCAATGACATTGAAACTATCAATGCACACCTAAAACTTCCACTGGATAAAGCAACAGATACCTACTCACAAGGAATGATCAGGAAATTACACTTACTGGGGGTGTTGGCTTCCAATAAACCAATTCTTGTTTTCGACGATCCTTTTGCAAGTATAGATGATAAGACAAAGATTTACCTTAAACTGAAATTAAGGGAGCTAATCAGTGAAGGAAGATTAATTCTGGTGGCAGTTCAGGAGGAAAAAGAAGCGGTTACTTTCGCCGACTATATTCACCATCTTGAAAACGGACATTTTAAAACATCCTATCCGGGTCGGAATGATATGGAGGAAACTGAAGATGTTCTTGTGAGTAGGTGAGAAATCGAGATGTCATCTTCCGAGGGTTTTCAAGATACTGATTGCACCGATTTTATAAAATTATTATTGTGTTGGCCCTGTTAAATGGGAAAGAGGCAAGTTCACAGTCTTTTCAAGGCCTCTTATCTGATACCACAGTCAGAACAAAATCCCTCGCCACATACATTACAAAAAAGGGATTGAATCAATGGGCTACAATTCCTGAATTACCGGTCAGTTCAAGCATTTTTTCCCCATAATACTTTACTTGCTTCAGATTTCTATACCCGTAGCCTAGCCTTTTTCTATAAG
>JBGAQE010000279.1:0-2028 GCA_044220885.1 Chitinophagaceae bacterium | reverse complement strand
CGACCTTCCCGTTCTTAACCTAACTCATGCAATTTTAAAGCAACACCATAAAGACCTTCCCGACTTCCCGGTAAAATGTATTTGCTAAGCAGCCAAACACATAGGCACATAGGAACATAGGGTTTCCTAGTTAGGAGATGTATTTAACTATGTTTTCCTATGTTCTATGTTTCCCTATGTGTGAAAAAAATACATACCACATAGGTAGGCATAGAACATAGGCAGACATAGGTTATCTCTCTTGCTATCAGTAAAACCAGTCGCGAAGCGACCTTCCCGTTCTTAACCTAACTCATGCAATTTTAAAGCAACACAATAAAGACCTTCCCGACTTCCCGGTAAAATGTATTTGCTAATCAGCCAAAAACATAGACACATAGGAACATAGGGTTTCCTAGTTAGAAGATGTATTTAACTATGTTTTCCTATGTTCTATGTTTCCCTATGTGTTGAAAAAAAAGTTCCCCAACGGAGTGCTTGTAAACAGTAACACTGTAACACTTCAAAACCTTAAACTCTTAAACCTTACCCCTCATCCTGCCAAACAAACAAAGAATTCCTCCCAACCACCACTTCACAAAACCCCTCAAACAAATACAAATCTTCAATCGGTATCGATAATTGAATCGTTTTTTCCAAAGCACCCTCATAAACATATACAAGCTGCAGATTCTTTCTTGACCTATACGCCGGCCCGGCCATAGTTACCGCCGATTGAATTCTCTCCAATGGAATTGTTAAATTAACCTTCCCATCATTATGATACAGATTCTCCTCATCATACTCCGTGATCTTTAAAGGATGCGATAACCGCCACTGATCAACCATCTTGTTGAAAGCCCAATAGAAGAACCCTGTTAGCGCCACTAATGCGATCTGTGCCACCATCGCCGACTGATGCGATAAGGTCTGATGCAAGAACACCAGGAGCAGCATACTCAACAGTCCCTTTACAAATAAAGTATCCGCTATCTGATATGCCAACCGCTTTCTCATTCCTGTAAAAATACCCCAAATTTCTTTTCACTTTTCCTTTACAATTAATACCAACCTTTTGCCGTTCTTTGTACTGTTCCCACTCCAACCTCATATAGCTGACTTTTACTTTTTATTCACTTAATGCATTGACGTATGGCTGTTAACCAACAGGAAAACACCGACGGGTTGTATCAGTATGACTCCTTTGGTGGGAACTCAAAAAAAAGCGATTCTAACTTCTTATGGTGGTGCGCAGGCGCCCATCAACCTTTGTTAAAAGAATTCCCTTCTGAGCATAATAAATATGCTGGATTGGGAGGCGTATTACTGGCAACATTTGTCCTCGCCGGATTATCCGCAGGCTATGCCATCTACAGCATCTTCGGTAATATCCTCTGGACACTTGGCTTCGCTCTCATCTGGGGATTGATCATCTTCAATTTCGACAGATTCTTAGTTTCTACAATGCGCAAATACGGTATCAGCAAACGCAAACAGGTTTGGATGGCCATACCGAGATTGTTGCTGGCTGTACTTATCGGGGTTACAATTGCCCGTCCACTTGAGTTGAAGATCTTCGAAAAAGAGATTGATACTAAAGTAGTCGAGAATAATCACAAGAAAGTGCAACGCAACGATAGTTTGCTGCAAAAGGAGATGATAGCCGCTCAATCTGCCGCCACTATTGAACGCAACCGGCTCACCGATCGAAAACTGGCTATTGAAGATACTCTTCACCGCCTGCAACTATCTTATGTGCAGGAAGCTGATGGAACAGGTGGCTCCGGACAAAGAGGTATTGAAAACCTGACAAGACTGAAAATGAATGCCTATACAGCAGCCGTACAGCAATATCAGCCTGAATTAGCCTTGCTCGCAGCAGGTATCAGTTCGCAGGATAGTATACTGGACAATTCAAGAGCCAGTCTCGAAACAAAACGATTGGAGTATGCAGCAGCTATCCAAAAGAATGTTGGCTTCCTGGAAAGAAATAAGGCGCTTAGCGACCTTAGTGATGAAGAAGCGAGTGTTTACTGGACAAGCCTCTTA
>JBGAQE010000079.1:0-20344 GCA_044220885.1 Chitinophagaceae bacterium | reverse complement strand
TTTGCTTGCACTATTTGGGAGCATCAATAATTCTGGGTAGCTTCAATATCGAATAATAATGCGACTACAATTCTATGGAACAAAAACAACTTCTGTATACCGCCAGACTTACCGGAATATGGTATTTGCTCCTGGCCATTTCCGGCATCTTTGGATTTATGGTATTTCACCCCAAAGTTTTTGTGGCAGATGATGCACAGAAAACCCTGAATAATCTGATTGAGTTTAGTACGGTTTCTAGAATACGGCTCCTCTTTGAATTGGTAATTATTGTGTCTCAGGCATTGGCTGCTGTATGGTTTTATAAATTGTTTGTGGGTATCAACAAATGGGCGGCTACTACTCTGGTCATATGGGGTACCGTGAACGCAGTCATCATTATGGTAAGTGCGGTGGCGATGTATTCGGTGATAGAGCTGGCTGCCGCTTCTTCAATATCCAGCGAGGATAAACTGGTGATGGTGCAGGTGTTAACCCAAATTATCTCTAATAGCTGGGGTATCGGTGGACTCTTCTTTGGTCTTTGGTTGCTACCTATGGGATATATCATTGTTTCTTCGAAAAGAATGCCAGTGGCGTTAGGTTGGGTATTAATTGTAGGAGGGGTGGGATACTTGTTGCAGACATTCTTGAATGCTGGCGGCTTGCACAGTTCTTATATAGGTTTATTAACTATTCCTGCAACAATTGGAGAGTTTTGGATTGTTGGGTATCTTTTGATTGTAGGAATACGGCTTGATGGGAATTTGAAAATTTGATGATTTGAAAATTTGATAATGCCTGCCCCCGCAGCAGTGCGTGGGGAACAGCCAACAGCCGGTAAATGTTTGAATAATATATAATCAGACTCCCTTCGTGCCTCTTCGTGTACTTCGTGTCTTCGTGGTTCAAGGGATCCTTTTTTTCTAATTGAACCACAAAGGCACTAAGGGCACAAAGGAACACGAAGAGAGTCCTTATTTGCAAGATTATTGGGTGCATTATACAGTTAGGAATCCCTTCGTGCCTCTTCGTGTTCTTCGTGTCTTCGTGGTTCAACCCAAAACTTATACCTTTAAACTTACAACCAAAACATGTTCTCTCATGAACGTACACTATAGCGACTACTTGCAACTTGAAAAGATACTCGAAGCACAAGCATTAGAAAGTGATAAAAAGGGCCAGCATGCCCATGATGAAATGCTCTTCATCATCATCCACCAGGCCTACGAACTTTGGTTCAAGCAATTATTGCATGAAGTGGATTCTGTGGCGGCGTTGATGAAGCAGCCTTCGCTCAATGATAATTCTCCGGAATTACAAACTATAGTTCATCGCTTATCAAGATCAGTTACGATATTGAAATTGCTGGTACAGCAGATCGATGTAATGGAGACAATGACACCGATGGATTTTCTTGACTTCAGGGATATGCTGAGGCCTGCATCCGGTTTCCAAAGCTGGCAGTTCAAAGTGATGGAAGCGAAGCTGGGATTGAAATATGAACATCGGCATGGACAGGAATATTATATCTCGCAATTACGACAACCGCAGATTGATTTAATAAAGAAAACAGAAAGTGAAAGTTCTGTGTTACAATTATTGAATCAGTGGTTGGAACGGATGCCGTTTTTCGAAGAGAATAGTAATTGGAAAAACTTCCAAACAAGTTTCGATGCAAGTACAGCTATTGCATTTGGTAAGGAAGAAGGTACACAGCTATTCTGGAATGAGTATTTCAATCGGTATAAATTAAGTCTCGCTGATGCAGAGAACGCCAACAGCGAAGGCTTTCTTCAGATGTTCTTACATAAAAATGATCCTTCCAATCAACTTTCAGTAAAAGCCTCAAGAGCAGCCCTATTCATAATGCTCTATCGCGGTTATCCGATGCTGCAATTACCTTTTCAGGTTTTAAATGTGTTGATGGAAATTGATGAGCAGTTAAGCACCTGGCGTTATCGCCATATGAGTATGGTGCAAAGAATGATTGGCACGCGTATCGGAACTGGCGGCAGTACTGGTCGTGATTATCTGAAAGCTGCACTAGATAAACATTATATCTTCAAGGAACTCGCACAATTAACAAGTTTCTTAATTGAAAGAAGAAAATTGCCTGTATTAAGTGGTGAAATGGAGAAGCGGTTGGGGTTTCGGCAGTAGGGAGTTGTTTAATAAGTTGTAAGTTTTGACCTCGAATTTTTTAATGGTTTTCAGAGACGCAGAGACGCATAGAGTAGGATTTCTCTGCGTCTCCGCGTCTCTGCGGTAAAATGTATTTATCTGTATTGCCCTTTGCCAGCTTTTACAAAAAGGAATGCAAAAGAAATTAATGTCAGAGCAGCCATCAGAAATACTGTTTCACTACCCTGCCATTGCCAAACTATTCCTGCCAAAACACTAGCAGAGAATGCTGCTAAACTTTGTAAGGAATTAAAACATCCCAATGCCGTTCCTGTATTCTTATCATGTGCCAGATTACTGATCCAGGCTTTTGCAATGCCTTCGGTGGCGGCTGCATAAATACCGTAAAGACCGAATAATATATAGATGATCCATGCAGTATTGGTTATGGCAAATCCTGCATACACAATCATGAATAAGACTAAGCCGGCAAGGAAAATTCGTTTGCTTCCCCATTTATCTGCGAGTATACCCATGGGGTAGGAGCTTAATGCATAAACGATATTGTATCCGATATACGCGCTGATAGTAATGCTATCACTTCCTGTAATCTCTCTTGCTCGTAATATCAGGAACAGATCAGAACTGTTTCCGAGAGCAAATATCAATAAGCCAATCAACAATTGTTTATATTCAGTGCCAGCAATTTTGAAATAGGAGAGGAAGGAAAAAAAATTCCCTTTGCCCAATGTAGAAACAGGTTTTTTTTCTTCTTTCAATAAAAATATCAATGCAACAGATAGTATTCCCGGAATAAAAGCAAGAAAGAATAAAGGCTTATAAGCTTCAGGGTTGTAATGAAGATATACCAAGGCAAGTACCGGTCCTGTTACTGCACCTGCTGTATCCCATCCTCTGTGAAAAGCGAAAACCCTTGCTTTGGTTGCAGGAGTAGCCTGTTGCGATAAAAGAGCATCACGCGCCGCTGTTCTAACGCCCTTGCCTAAACGGTCTGTAGTTCGTGATAAAAAATCCAGGCCGGATAAGTAAACAATGCCATCATAGGTTTGGAAAGAGCGCTTAAAAAGTAGCCGAGTTTTACAAATGGTAATCTTACACCTCTTTCATCGCTTTGCTTTCCAAAATATCCTTTGCTGAGTCCAACAGTTAATTCGGCTATCCTTCCAGTAATCAATTCCTGCCACGTAAAGCCGATGCTTTTCAGATAAACAGGAATTACAGGATAGAGTAATTCACTGGCGACATCAGCCAATAGGCTTACCATTGAAAGGATCCATATGCTGCGGGTGATGATCTTCACGGAGTTGTTGTTTATACGGGTAAAGGTAATTGTTCCATAGGTTAAGAAGTTCAAGGAGGGGCTTAAGGTTTAGAGTTTAAGGTTTAAGGTGTCGGGATGAACCGGAGAACCCTACTTATAACTTTCCACTTAAAACTTTCACCCAATAAACGGTTTATAATTTATAAGAAAAGCAGAGGCGTAGCCTCGGTTAAATTAGCCAGCCCCGGAATTTATTCCGGGGTTTTAGTTGGAGAGTATTTGGTTTTGTATTTTTTTTTTTTTACCGCAGAGACGCAGAGACGCGTTTTTTATGTGGAATTCATTTTTGATTTTGAACCACTAAGCCACAAAGAACACAAAGATGCACGAAGGAATTCCTTACTGTATAATACTGGTTTTGATCTGCCATAATCAAACTCTCTTTGTGTTCCTTTGTGTCCTTTGTGTCTTTGTGGTTCAAAAAAGCTAAATTTTATCGGAAAAGAGTTTATCCCTGCGCCTCCGCGTCTCTGCGGTAAAAATCCATATAAACATGAAGAATAAGCTTACCTTACAGAAACTGAGGAAATCAGGGTACGAAAGGGCCGGAAAATTCAATTGACAAGGGTCACAATAAGCCCAGATACCCTACGTTAATTGGGAGGCTTTGTTTTAAAAAATCATTGACTGGCAAGGTTTTGGCTTTGTTTATTCCGATTATTTCCTCCAATTTTGCATTCATTATCATCCTATATAAAAACGGATTAAGAAAACATGGGACTATTCAACTTTTTTACCCAGGAAATCGCCATTGACCTGGGGACCGCAAATACCCTTATCATACATAACGAAGAGGTGGTGGTTAACGAGCCGAGCATAGTAGCGCTGGACCGGAATAACCCCAAGAATGTATTGGCGGTAGGTAAGAAAGCCCTCATGATGCATGAGAAAACCCATGAAAGTATCCGTACGGTTCGTCCGCTGAAAGACGGTGTGATAGCCGATTTCAACGCCGCCGAGCTGATGATAAGAGAGCTGATTAAGCTGGTATATCCCAAAAAGCCATTGTTCCCACCAAGCTGGAGAATGATGATCTGCATCCCTTCCTCCATTACCGAAGTAGAAAAAAGAGCTGTACGCGACAGTGCTGAACAGGCTGGCGCTAAAGAAGTTTACCTCATACATGAACCTATGGCTGCCGCCCTGGGTATTGGCATCGACGTTGAAGAACCAGTAGGAAACATGATCATCGACATCGGTGGTGGTACTACAGGTATTACCGTTATCGCCCTGGCAGGTATCGTGTGCGACCAAAGTATCCGTATTGCCGGTGACGAATTCACGGCCGATATCATGGAAGCCCTCCGCCGTTACCATAGCCTTCTGATAGGTGAACGTACCGCAGAACAGATCAAGATCAATATTGGTGCAGCAATGAAGGACCTCGATAGTCCTCCAGATGATATTCCGGTAAACGGACGTGACCTTGTTACGGGTATCCCTAAACAGATCATGGTTAGTTACCAGGAAATAGCTGAAGCACTCGATAAGAGCATCTTCAAAATTGAAGAAGCCATACTGAAAGCCCTGGAACAAACACCTCCTGAGCTGGCCGCCGATATCTACCGCAGAGGTCTGTACCTCACTGGTGGTGGTGCCCTTTTGAGAGGTTTGGATAAGCGCTTAAGCCAAAAGATCAAATTACCTGTGCATGTAGCCGACGATCCATTGAAAAGTGTGGTAAGAGGTACAGGCATAGCCCTTAAGAATTACGACCGTTTCCCATTTGTGATGCGTTGATATATTAATAACCCACCCTTGTTGCCAACGGAGTTAGGGGTTTTACTAATTAATTAAGTGCAGTGCGTAATATCTTCCTTTTCATAAGGCGTTATTTCAATTTTATTTTTTTTGTGCTGGTGCAGGCATTGTCACTCACCTTTCTTTTCCGCTATAATAAATTCCATGAAGCCGCTTTTATGAAAGTGGCCAATGAAGGAACCGGCTGGTTCAATACCAAATACGATGGGGTTGAGACCTATTTCAATCTCAAAAAGACAAATGAAGAGCTGGCTAACCAGAATTTGATTCTTCAAAACGAGCTCAAGTCCAATTACTTTACCCCCGATACTACTTCGAAGCTTATAAAGGATACCATCCCATACGATACATTGGGCCATTACCGTCAATACTTATGGCGTTCCGCCAAAGTGGTGAACAATTCTATCGGTTTACAGAATAACTATATTACCCTGCACCGTGGTGAGTTACAAGGTATTAAAAAAGATATGGGGGTAATAAGTGCTACCGGAATCGTAGGCAGGGTGATCAATGTAAGCGAGAACTATGCTGTAGTAATGAGCCTGCTCCATCGTCAAAGCAGTGTGAGCGCCAAAATCAAAAAGTCTGGTGAAGTAGGTACAGTGCAATGGGATGGCGAAAGCCCTTCTTATGTTAATATGACCAATGTTCCCAAAAGTGTTTCAATTACAAAAGGTGATACAATAGTTACGAGCCAGTATTCTTATCTCTATCCACAGGGTATTATGATCGGAACTGTTTTGGAGATTGTAAACGATAAGGCCAGTAATTTCTATACTCTTCGTTTAAAGCCAGCTACCGATTTTTATAAGCTGGAGTATGTTATGGTGGTGGAGAATACACAAAAGGATGAACAGAAAAAGCTGGAGGAGGCTGCAAAAACCAATCAATGAGTGACCTGATAAAAAATATCATCCGTTTTACATTATTCATCCTGATACAGGTTTTCGTACTGTTTCAGGTAAAGCCCCTGCATCAGTTCATTGTTCCCTATCTCTATTTCCTTTATATATTATGGTTGCCATTCAATACACCAAGATTGGCACTCACTTTTACCGGATTTGTTTTTGGGTTAACGCTTGACTATTTCACAAAAACACCCGGCCTGCATGCTGCCGCCTGTACCCTGATTGCTTATGTTCGTCCATTCCTGGTAAGTGTTCTCATTTCTCAGGAAGGTGCCGATCAGAACTATAGATCACCTTCGGTAACAAGCATGGGACTGGCTCCTTATGCTACTTATGTGGTTATTTTAACACTCTTGCACCATACCTATCTTGTATTTTTAGAATGGATGCAATTCGGCAATTTCTGGTACTTTATGGGTAAGGTGCTGGGAACAACCGGTGTCAGCTTATTACTAATTCTTGTAACCGAAATCTTGTTTTACAGGAAACAGAGGTTTAAGACGAATACAGCATGAAGTAAAACGTTATACGTAATAAGTATTACGTTGCCTCAATCTAAAAGACTAACTAATTACACGAAACGTATAACCTACAACTTATAACGTAAAACTTTAAATGGCTCTCTTCAACCAATCACGCTCCTTTATCATACGACTCATTTTCGGAGTGGTGTTTGTGATTATCGTATTGCAGTTATTCAATTTGCAGGTGATATCTGGAAAGTATCGCCAGCTGGCCATGAACAATGCAGTGTTTCCAAAAGTGAAATATCCCGATAGAGGTATCATTTACGACAGGAAGAATCGTGCTATTCTCAATAATACCATCATGTACGACCTGGTGGTGACTCCCAATGAAGCAAAAAAGATAGATACACAAAGTCTATGTGGTGCTGGAAATAGATACTGCTGAATACAGGCGGATATGCCCGTTTCAAGTTTCATTGTTACCAATCGTGCTATTCTCAATAATACCATCATGTACGACCTGGTGGTGACTCCAAATGAAGCAAAAAAGATAGATACACAAAGTCTATGTGAATTGCTGGAAATAGATACTGCTGAATACAGGCGGAGAATGCTGGATGCCCGTTTCAAGAATGGTCCCTTCCGCCCATCTATATTCGAAGACTTGTTACCTCCGGCCCTGCACGCCAGGCTGGATGAGAATATCTATAAGTTCCCGGGTTTTGCCCTGGTGGAAAGACCTGTGAGGGTCTATCCCTATAATGCCGCCGCTCATATCATGGGTTATATCGGTGAAGCAGATTCCGGTATTATTAAAAGGTCAAAAAATTTCTATCGTCTTGGTGACTATGTTGGAAGAAACGGACTGGAAGCCTATTATGAGAATGTACTGATGGGTCAGCGAGGTGTTCAGTATATGATTAAGGATAATAAGAACAGGTTAGTGGGAAGTTATGAGAAAGGGGCTTTTGATACCGCGGCTATTGCAGGAAGAAACCTCCAGACTTATATCGACATCGACATTCAGCAATTGGCAGAACGATTGCTGAAAAATAAAGTCGGAGCTGTTGTGGCCATCGAACCCAAAACAGGAGGGATACTCGCAATGGCCTCGGGCCCTAACTATAATCCCAATGACCTGACAGGTCCCGAAAAGCAAAAGAACTATGGGAAAATGGCGCTGGATGTAGCTGCACCACTTTTTAATCGCGCTATAAAAGGACAATATCCCGCTGGTTCAACGTACAAACCTATCGGAGCATTAGTAGCGTTGGATGAAGGAGTAATTACACCCTCCTTTGGTATTGGTTGCGCAGGAGCTTATCATGGCTGTACCCGTCCTGTTCGTTGCACGGAGAAATTTGCTGGCCATGCTGCTAATCTCCGTACCGCTATCGCCTGGTCTTGCAACTCCTTTTTCTGCGATGTATTAAGAAGAACCATTGATAATCCCGATTATAGAAATCCGCGTGGAGGTCTTACGAAGTGGAAAGAATACATGGGCAAATTTGGTTTGGGTCGTCGGTTAGGTGTGGACCTTCCCAGTGAAGATGGAGGTAATATGCCCGACACAACCCAGTACGACAAAGAATACCGGGGCTCATGGAATTCATGCACCATGGTAACTCTGGGAATTGGTCAGGATAAAATGACGGTGACTCCTTTACAAATGGCCAATTCAATGTGCATTATTGCGAATAAAGGTTATTACTATGTTCCGCATTTTGTAAGATCTATTGAAGGGGAAACCAAGGAAGATACTACGCTCAACCGCTACCGCCAGAAACATGAAGCGCTGACCCATATTCCGGATGATGTATTTGAAGTGGTGATCAGTGGTATGCAGGATGTGGTGAATATAGGAACAGCGAGAGCCGCTCAGCTTCCAGGCATCAATATCTGTGCAAAAACAGGTACGGCCGAAAATAAGATGGTACTTGATGGAAGAGTGATACAGTTAAAAGATAATTCCATGTTCGTAGCTTTTGCGCCAAGAGAGAATCCCCGCATAGCCATTGCAGTTGTAATACAAAATGGTGGATTTGGTGCTGCTTCAGCCCTGCCTATTGCATCTTTGATCATGGAGAAATACCTGACAGACAGTTTACGGGCCGTGAGTGTGAAAAAAGCCGAAGAGATAGAAAACACGAATCTGATGCCAAGTTATCTGCCCCGTATGCAATACAAGGCCGATTCCACCCGTGCCACTGAATGGTTCAAATTAACAGGTGATAGCAGTTATATCAAGAAGTATTTGAGGAAAGGGGCATCTCCTGTAATGCCACCAATGCCAAAGCCCAAGCCAAAGACCGATATCACTAAAGTGAATGCAATCCTTTTGCCCGATGATCAGTTTTTGGTAATAAATCAGCAGCCATGAGTCAGCGTAATCCTGCCATATCAAAAGGAGTTGACTGGGTGGTGATCTGGTTATACATGTTACTGGTAACTATCGGTATCCTCAGTGTGTTCATGGCCACCTATCGTGAAACTGATCAGATACTCCAGAGCTTTCTCAATTTCAAGACAGACTATAGCCGACAGTTTTATTGGGCTGTTATTTCCTTAGTATTGGGCTTATTCATTCTTCTTACCGATAGTAAGTTTTTTACAGCCACCGCCAATATCTGGTATGTGATTGGCATACTGCTGTTGTTATTGGTATTCCCATTTCATACGGAGGTAAAAGGAACTAATTCCATTATCCGTTTGGGAGTGATTCAGATACAGCCTGCCGATATTTGTAAGTTATTTGTGAACCTCGCATTGGCAAAATATCTCTCGAGGATCGAAACTAATTTCTCTCAACCCCGTTCGCAATTGATAGCAGCGGCTATTACATTAGTGCCAGCCCTTATCAGTATTGCACAAAGCGAAACAGGATTGGCCTTGGTATACTTTTCTTTTTTCCTGGTGATGTTTCGTGAAGGCTTACCTCCATCTTACCTTGTAATTGGATTTTCACTCGCAGTGCTTGTTGTAGCTACATTGTTAGTGGATAAGAATATATTGGCAGCCGTATTGACTGGTATAGCTTTCTTGTCCATTTACCTTTTGCGCCGTCAGATAAAAAGGCAAAGAGGGTTGCTGGCCACTATTGTTATTATATGGATTACTTGTGTATCTGTACAGCGATTTGCAGTACCATTCATATTCACTAAAGTACTCCAGAAGCATCAGGTGGAAAGAATATTCAACCTGATAGGAAGAGAGAATCCTTATGCCAACCAGAATACGGTGGAGAGTACCGAGGTAGAAACTGAAAAACCAAAGAAGGTTGACGATAACTATAACGTAAAGCAAAGTAAGATTGCCATCGGAAGTGGTGGTGTATTAGGTGTGGGCTTTCTAAAAGGAACACAAACCCGTTTTGATTTTGTTCCCGAGCAAAGAACCGATTTCATCTTCTGTACCATCGGTGAAGGCTTCGGATTTATAGGTAGTATCACTTTCCTCGGTATCTATTTCTTCTTACTGATGCGCATCGTTATGATCGCCGAACGACAACGAAGTGTATTCAGCCGTTGTTATGCCTATGGTGTAGCATCAGTACTATTCTTCCATATTGCCATCAATATCTGTATGACAATTGGATTGGCTCCTGTAATCGGTATTCCATTGCCTTTCATAAGTTATGGAGGTACATCGTTGCTTACGTTTACGGTGATGCTGTTTATTATGATTAGGTTGGATGCGGATAGGCAGATGGTGTTGAGGTAACCCCCTGACCCCCTAAAGGGGGAACTAGGTCAATCAGTTCTTCTTTTGGGTAGAAGTAAATTGATAGAGATTTATAGTAGAGGTTAAATAGATAATTTTGATGCAACTATATACTAATTGTAATACATTCTAACAATAAATAATAGTGATGACCGACCTGGTTCCCCCTTTAGGGGGTCAGGGGGTAACCTCTTGAACTTCTTGAACCTTTTGAACTAATTAAACTTGTCCCCCATGCGGGTTATTCCACTCAGCGAAGGCAGCTTCACCATAGACAAATCAAAACTCTTTGTACCATTCGATACAGAGAAAGATGATTTGCAGGAAAGAGCAAGAGGTAGTCTGTTGGTGGAAGTGCAGCCATTTGTTGTGATTACTTCTGAAGATGTATTGCTTATTGATACTGGGTTGGGTTTTGAAAAGAACGGTGTTTTGCAATTGCATCAGAACCTGATGGATAATGGTATCAATCCCTCTGAAATCACAAAAGTTTTATTGTCGCATTTGCATAAAGATCATGCCGGTGGTATTGGGAAGAAAATGGAAGATGGTTCTATTGTTCCATCATTTCCACAAGCACAATATTACCTCCAGCGCCAGGAACTGGAATATGCTTTTGAAAAGGGATTCCCTTCCTATATGACAGATGAATTGGAATGGTTAAGAAACTATCCCAAACTCACATTGCTCGATGGTGATGGTGTATTGGATGGCTATATAAAATATGAAGTGACCGGTGCCCATTGTCCTTTCCATCAGGTATTCTTAATTGTAGATGGCGGACAAAAAGTTTTTTACGGCGGCGACGATGCTCCCCAACTGCAACAAATGAAAAGCCGCTTCATCGCTAAATATGATTATGATGGAAGGAAGTGTATGGAGCTGAGACAGAAATGGTGGGAGGAAGGGAAGAGGGAGGAGTGGATGTTTTTGTTTTATCATGATATAGTTCACCCCCTGTCCCCCTAAAGGGGGAACCCAGATCGAATAGCGTAATTAATTGTTGTTACCATAAATCATAAAGAGGAAGCCGATAGTTTCAAACTATCGGCTTCCTCTTTATAGATATTACTGTATATATTTAATCAAGGTTTACGAACAGGTTCCCCCTTTAGGGGGACAGGGGGTGTGAGTTTTACCTCTGCTTAATCCTATTCCTATTCTCCAACCTCAACTGCCTTCTCTCCATCATTTCTTTCTGTACCATACCGTTGAATTCTTTTTCTACTTTAAAGAATGAATTTACTTTTTCAGCAGAAAGTGCTTTTCCGAATTCTCCATTATACTTTTTACGGATGTTCAGAATTTTTTCATCCCTGTCAAGTTCGGATTCAGGGTTCTTACGCATATCTAATTGAAGTTTCCTGATTTCATCGGTATACTTATTATAAACGGGCCAGAATTTCTGGGCTTCTTCAGGGCTAAGATTAAGTTTCTTGGTGATATAAGCGATTTTCAATGCTTCTATCCTTCCACCACCATCATTTTTGTTTTCATCCTGTGCCCGGGCTGGTAACAGGAAGCCTACAAAAAGAGCGATTATGAGTAAATATTTTTTCATGATGCTGATTTGATTAATTGTTTAAAGATGTAGATGCACCGTTTGCCTGTTCTGCATACTTCTGAAGTTCTTCGTCTGAAATATCGGCCAGCATTTCTTTCATTTCATCTGGATTCAATTCTTCAGAAGTGGCTGGTACAACCGCTGTTTCAGTTTCCGTTGCATTATCGTTTTCCAGGTACTTAAGTATTTCGGTATCCGATACAGTTGATGGAATCACTTTTTCGTTGCTTGCAACGGAACCCATTTCACTCATAGGTTTTGTATTCAGCAACTGCCATCCACCAAGGAAAATCAATCCAGCCACTGCTGCAGCTGCTGCATAACGGGTGATTTTTCTGGTAAAGGATATAGAGATAACTTTTGCGCTCTTGCCGGTTGAAGCTCTCTCAAGAATTGTTTCTGGTAACCTTTCAAAATAATCGGAAGGAACAGTATAAACATTCTTGCCTTTTAAAGAACTCATCATTGGAGAAAGATTCTCCAGTTCTTCATTCACCAGTTCAATCGCTTTTGCACCATCAGTTATATTCTCAGGTAATTCTTCAAAATAACCTTCGGGTACGCTATAAAGATTGTTACGGTTCAGTTTCTGTAAAAGTGGTGACAAAGCAGCTAACTCTTCACTGGCTGATCCTGATTCAAGGGCTCTAACCTTTGAAAGCATGGAATCGGCGAAGTTTTCAAAATATCCCTGCGGCACATCAAAAGGAGTAGATGTAACTGGAAGGGTGGAAACGGATACGTTCTGTTTCACCAGGTCCAGTAACAAACCGGGCAGACTTTCGAAGTACCCTTGTGGCACCTGGTAAGGGGTGCGGAAAGGATCCTGAAGCGCCAGAACCGGGCTGCTCTCTTTCAATTCATTCAATATGGTGATTCTGTTTGTCATTGTCTCTTATCTGAGATGGAATTCGGGTTTCAAAGTTTAATGATTCAGGATATATTCCTCAATTTTTTTTGCAGCATGGTGATAACTGGCTTTTAGCGCGCCTTCAGAGGTCTCCAGCACTTCACTCATCTCGGCATATGGCATCTCGTCGTAATACCGCAAGGTAAATACAACTCTCTGTTTTTCAGGCAATTGTTGGATGGCTAATTGTAATTTCCACTCTAACTTATTGGCATCAAAATGCTTATCGGCTGTAATCTTATTAGCTAAGCCAGTTTCTACATCCCCCAGCGAAACCGTGCTTTTTCTTTTCTGTTGTTCCAGGAAACTAAGGCACTCATTAGTAGCGATCCTGTAGAGCCAGGTATATAACTGAGAGTCTTCCCTGAAGTTTTCCAGGGCATTCCAAACACGTATGAATACATTTTGTAATACGTCGTTGGCATCTTCATGTTCTACCACCATGCGGCGGATATGCCAATAGAGGCGTTCCTGATACTTCCGGATAATGGCTGTATAGGCCTTTTCCCGGGTACCTGGGTCTTTGAATTGAACCAGCAGTTCGTTGTCTTGAAGGGTGACCGCCATAAGGTTAGCTGTTTACGATCGTTATTGATACTTGTTTTAGACTGTATAAGTCCAGATAAGTTTAAACGTATCAGCTACTTAATTATGATAGGGGAAATAAAGTTCCTCAGCTATTGCCAGATTTTCCAGTCAAGATCCGGGTTTTCTTGTCGGGAAGTAGGTTTTTGCCGGCCATTGGTGAGTTGTTCCACCTGCTTACTTACATAGGTTTTCAATTCACTGACCGTAGTGCCATTCTTATCCTTGTCGGCAAGGTTTTCAAGAAGGGCTTTTTTGATACAGAAAGTAAATGCTCCGTTATTCCATTTATTATTTTCAAGGGCGAATTCATTTCCTGCTGCTGCGCTTATAACAATGGCCCCGTTATTATTACTCAGGTCTGCAAAAAGCGATTTCATCAATTCGAAGCTATTCGGCATACTGGTACGCTGTGTGTTCCCAATACCTATTTTAGCACCTCTTGTTTTATATTCCTTTATTACCACAGTTCCATTGTTATTCTTTGTTTCAGCAACAGTTTCGATAGGTTCCTTATCAATTTCTCCACTGTTACAAGCATCGATAAGCAATAGTTTTTTTCTTGCCGGAATCTGCTCCAATAAGTTTTCTATCATTTCATAACTGATACTATTCTTATAAGATGGTGTATTGAAATCCTGGTTATATGGTGCGAAATAAAACGATTGTTGTTGATCTAATAAACCATGACCGCTAAAGGATATTATCACCCTGTCCTCAATGTTAGTGGAAGCCAGTATTGCTTTTATTTGGTCCAGTGTTTTTAGTGTTACTTTTTCGTTCAGGAATGTGTCGATTTCACTTGAAGGGTCTTTCTGTTTGAACAATAAACTTAAGTCACGGATATCCTTTGCTGCAAACTGCAGATTGTGCGAACTGTCTTCGAATTGGCTCATCCCGATACCTATATACCAAAGTTTTGATTTTGTTTTCTGCGACGGATTATACTGTATGTAAAACGTTTCTTTCAGGCTTTCGATACCCTTGCTGTTTAAGCAACTGAATTGAATCTTATTTATGCCTTCAGATAATAGTAATCGGATGCTATCACTCATCTTTTCAGAACCCGTTTGTGTGTTCTGTGTTCCAATAGCCTTTCTTTCCGGAATTCCATTGACCTTTACAACCAATTGCTGTAAAGGATATTTTTTACTGCTGGCTGTCCAGTTTACTAAGATGGAAGGGGCAGAAGTACTGGCTGGATAACTATTCTGTGAAGGCAGCGAAATTTCAGGTAAATCGAAATCGATGCTGTCGTTGGTATCGCTTACGCCTAATCGCATTATGCGTTTATCAAATGCTCTTCTATATAAGCTTATCAGGGATGTGTCTGGATGTTGTAATGCTGACATTACCTTATCGGGACGGTTCCATTTCAAATCGAATTGTTCGAATGGAAATACTCTGTTATTATATTGGAATAACATCAGTGAAATAGCTCTCGGACTACCTCTGTAACTTCCGTCGGCAAGTACTGTTATATAATCTGATTCATCAACAGCAACCAGACTTGCGATGAGCTTACCAGTCTGTAAATCCCAATAACGCGCTGTTTGGTCATCTGAACTGCTTATAATCTGATTCCCATCTTTTGAAAACGAAGCACTATTCACCCAGTTGTCATGACCGCGGAGTTTTGCCTTTTCCAGGCCCGTTGTTATATCCCAAATATGACAAAATCCGTCATTAGAACTAGTCAATACAAATTTTCCATCAGGAGAGCATTGTATACTGTTGATTTGGAACTCTCCGCTTATCCCGATTACTGGTTGTTGCAGATCGTTCAGGTCTTTTATAAATATCTTGTTATCATCTGTTGCTACCACCAACTTATTACCATCGGGTGTAATATCAAAAGCTTTGATGAAGCCATTATTGCTTTTAAAGATTTTAGATTTATGTCCATTACTGATAGTGAGTTGGTTTATATCGTATCCTTCACCAAACAAGATTTCATTCCCTGAATGGCTGTAGCGAGCCATTGCAATAGAAAAATCACCAAAATTCCAGGGGAACCTAAATGCTTTCCGCAATTGTTTTTTTTCGAGGTTAACCAGTTGCAAACTGGTATCAGTGGCCACAAGTATTTCTTTTTCATCTGCTGAAAAACAAACGGATTTCATTTCTGTTGCCCAGTTTTGCATTACACGGGGTTTGCCAATGGAATAAGTGAATAAAGTTGTTTTGTTTTTTATGTCTGTAAGTTTCACCTTGTTGTCTAAACCACAGCTTACTAATACATCCCCTTTTTTGTTGAATTGAGCATTTACTACACTACCCATATGTTCCTGGATATTGCCAAGGAGCTCACCGGATTGTATATCCCAGAATTTTATAAAACCAAAAGCTGTATAAGTGACTGCATTCTTCTTGTTTGGAGATAGTATGGCACCTGTAACGACCTCGGTATGTCCTTTAAAGGTATTTAATAGCCGGCCTGAATTCGATTCCCATAGTTTGAGCGAAAGGTCGTTGCTGGCGGTGATATAAAACCTGCCGTCTTGTGAAACGCAGGCTGTTTCCACGTCTCCATCATGGGCAATGATGGATTTTTTTAACGAACCCGTCCTTATATCATATCGTGCAATAGTTTTTTCCCTGGCCAACCATACCTCATTACTGTTTGGAATGGGGTTCACCGCAGTGATGCCTGTTAGTACACTGGCCATGGAACTATAGGAACTTGGCAGGTTATAAACGGATTTAAAACTTCGTATTTGTTTGCCTGTTGTAAGATCCCAAAGACTGGCATCCATATCGCGATCGCCAATAAGTACTTGTTTTTGTCCAGGCAAGAAACTGACTTTTGTAATTACATTGTTGTATTTAGGATTAGTTGAAGTAACCAGGTTTCTCAGGATTTTCCCATCTTTCAGGCTCATCCAGATTATAGGGTCATCATAAGCTGCTGTTAGAATTTCATTCCCATCATCACTTAACGCTATGTCGCCTATATTTTGTTTATGGCCCGATGCAAACACAGTCTGGTTGCCATTCAAAAGATCGGTGATATAAATTTTCTTATCGGCGGCTGCAACAATTAAGGTATTGCCGTCTTTCGATAAGGCTGAACAATTGATAGCTCCTCCCTTACAGATTATTTTCTTATCCAATCCCCCTGTTTTAAGGCTCCAAATCCGTACTACACTGTCCACACCTGTTGTAATGAAGTGGCTATTGTCTGGAAGGAAAAAAAGACTTGTCACTTGTTCCCGATGGGCAGTAATAGATAGCATTTCCTTACCCGATGCCATATCCCATACTTTCACGGTTTCGCCACCAGCAGAAAGAATGAATTTATTGTTGGGTGATATGGCAGCTGCAGTTATAATATCTGTATGGCCAATTGGCAGGAGCAGCTTCAATGGCTGGGCCATACAAAAAGAGGGGAAGCAGGCGATTAGTAGGAGTAGTTTTTTCATAACAATTTAGCTATCCTAAGTTGCAACAATTTATATGAAAAAAAATACCCTCTCCACGGTATATTGTTCTTTATACGATAAACAGGCAGGAGCCCGTTTCCGATTTACCATATATTCCAGTTGAACTCAAGGTTTTCGACTCTAACCGTAGGTTTTTGTCTACCGCAAGTCAAGAGGTATACACTTTGGATTAGATATTCTTTTAATTGTCCCACAGAATAATTCTTTGGATTTTCCTGAAATGCTTTTTTGAAACTATACGTGAAAACGCCATTCTTCCATTTGCTGTCTTCAAGAGCATACTCTGATCCGGCGGCTGCACTAATAACTATGGCCCCATTGCTTTTACGGGTATCAGCAAATAATTCCTGCATCAACATAAAACTGTTTTGTGTGGTTCCTGTGGTTGTTTCAGTAGATTTACTCACTTTTCCTCCTTTGGAATTATATGTTTTCAAGTCTTTACAAGGGTTGCCATTTTTTGCAATAGCCATTGGATCTTCTTTATCTATTTCACCACTATTGCAGGCATCAATAAGTAGCAGCTTTTTCCTGGAAGGAATATCACTAAGGAGGCTTTCCAGTTCCTGAAATAAGATCCCTCTTTGTGATGGTTTTTCGAAATCCATATCATAAGTGGCATAATAGAAGTCAAGACTGTCGCTAAGGATGCCATGCCCGCTCACAGAAATGATAACTCTGTCGTCCACTTTTGTTTTACTTAATTTTTCTTTCAGGCGAAGTATATTTTCTTTGGTAGCTTTTTGGTTAAGCAGGGTATCAATTTTTAAATCGGGGTAGCGCGATTTGAATAAGCCAGCAAGATCCCTGATATCTTTATCGGCATAATGAAGTGTTCTGCTTTCGTCTTTATAATTACTCACACCGATGCCAATGAAATAAGTGGCAGGTGCAGATACTGTCGTGGTTGGGCGGTATTCAATATAGGTTGTTACATAAGGACTTTCAGTACCCTTTTCGTTATTTACAGATACTTGTATTTTGTTGAGGCCATTTGATAATTCTATAGAAACAGAATCGGTATTCTCGTGCGATTTTTGTCCAGGTATCCTGAGGTCTCCTCCGGCAATAGGCACATCATTGACCAATACCTTGTAATGATCAAGAAAATAAGTATCGTCTGTTGAATTTAATTGTAGGCTTAATTTATTGGAATTGGTATTGGCGGGTATATAATCTTCATTCAAAAGTCTGATTTGTGGTACGTGGATATTGCTTGTAAAATCCTCTTCTTTGATTCCAGCCCTTTTCATTCTTTTTTCCCAGGCTCGTTTATACACAGTAAGTAAAGCCGTGTCTTTTACTCCCAGTGCTTTATACACTTCATGTGGACGGTTATATTGCAGATCGAATTGTTCAAAGGGATAAACGACATTGTCTTTTCGGAAATTGACCATACTGATAGCTCTCTTTGTACCAGTATAATTATTGTCGGGTAGCACAAGGAATTGGTCGATGGAATCAACTAGTAATAATGTTGCCACCAATTCCCCCGTTTTTATATTGTGGAATTTGACAGTGTTGTCGGTAGAGGATGAAATGAAAAGCTTGTGTTTTTCTGCTAATATTAAAGATGTGATATTGTTGGTGTGAGGCTTTGATTTTTTCTGTTGTTCCGATTGCCCATACTGGAAAATCATATTGCCATATTCGCCACCAGATATAAATAGATCTTTGTCAGGCTCAATTATACTGGCTCTTATTCCATGCATATCCATTCTTGTAAGTGGGCCGAACTTATCTCTTACAATGTCCCAGTACCTTATTACAGAATCTTTCATGTCAAAATAAATTCTGCTATCGTCTTTTGAGAATTTCACTGTTTCAATTGGTCCAATAGTGCCATTGAGTTGTTTGATGCTGGTACCTGAATGGGCATCAAACAAGGAGATATAAGGCACATAATGTGCTACTGCCAATAACATGCCATCGGAGGAGAAAGACATGGAATTGGCGGGAGATCTCATTTTTTTTAATATGACTATTGGTTTTCTTGTTGCGAGGTCCCATACATAAAGTGAACTGTCATCCCCACCACTGGCTAATAGTTTATTGTCAGGAGAAAATGCAATTGTGTTGATGATTCTTTGATCTCCTTTAAGACGATACACTTCATCTCCTTTAGCTACGTCAGAAATAATTATATCATTTCTAGGTGAACCATATGCTACATATTTACCATCAGGCGAAAATCGAACACTATATACGTAGTTAAGGTGAGTAGGGATGGATACTATATTTTTTTGTTGCTCAAGGTCCCAGATTCGGATATATTTTTTGTTCAGGATGGCAATTCTGTTTCCATCTGGTGATAGGTCGAGATTTGAAATCGGTTGGGTTGAACCGCCTAATAATGCAAGATTCTTGAAATCAGTAATAGAGGCTACTATGATCTCTCTTGAATAGGTATCGTTATAAACAATTTTCTTACCATCTGGATTAATTAATACCAGGTCAACAAGGAAATTAGTTTTTATTTTTCTAATGGGTTTGTTTTTGCTGATATCCCAAAATAGTAGCAGGCTGTCTGTAGAAGCGGTGACAAATTGTTTAGTTCCGGGTATTAAATCGAAATTGCGAAAGAAGCCGCTTTGAACTGGATAGCTCATAACTTTAAGATGGTTTCTATAATCCCAGTTCACGATTTCATCATCCGAAAGAATTAATAGATTAGAGCTGCCAGGAATGAACTTAAACCTCACATTATGAACAGAACTTTTGTCTGAAATCTTATCTACGATTTTCCAGTTCTGAACATCCAGTATTGTAGAGACGCCGCCATTTGCACATGCCAGAAAATTTCCATCAGCTGAAATGCTAATGGAATACGGATATTCGACAAGTTGGATTTTCTTTATTATTTCTCCTGTAATTCCGTCAATCTTTAAAATGATATTATTTAATCTTCCAGATACATAGATGTATTTATTGTCTGGAGAAAAGCAGAATGCGGCCGGGTCTTCTTCTTTTGCGATATATTTTCGGGAGCCTGTTCTGCGATCCCAAAGCGTAAGTGGCCAAAAGGACATGATTTGATTGCCATCTGGAGAGAAGCTTATATGGACAGTCATATCCGAATCGTTCTTGAAAGTCTTAATTTGCTTTCCGGAAATGAGATCCCAAAGTTTCACTTCCCCTACTGATGTGCCTGTGGCTAACCACTTGCCATTAGGTGAGATAGCTCCTGCGAAAATGGTGCCCTTGAAATCACCTGGTAAAACCAGTTCAGTGTTTTGTGCGTATAGATTATCTCCTGCAAAGAAAAAAAACGCAAGTGCAATTAGTCTGGATATAATGGCCTGTTGCATGATACAAATTAGCTTATTGTTTCTACAAAAAAATACCGCCCTGAGGGTATATCCACAGGGCGGTAGTATAATTTAGAATAAACTCTTATTTACGCTTCATTACTTTCTCAACTGCTTCAACAATGTTCGGAGCATCCAAACCATATTTAGTCAAAAGTTGGGTCGGAGTTCCACTTTCGCCGAAAGTATCCTGAGTACCAATAAATTCAATTGGGATAGGGAAGTTCTTCGAT
>JBGAQE010000078.1:0-22122 GCA_044220885.1 Chitinophagaceae bacterium | reverse complement strand
CAGATTTTTAAAACAACAGACTGTACACAGATTGCTTTTTTCTTTTTCAGGATTAGCTCTTTTTCAGGCCCTGAACCACCGTTGCCTTCAGTTGTTTTATTTTACATGGTATTCAACAAATAAAAAGTTGTATACTCAATTTGATTGGTTCAAATCGAAAAAAAAATAAAGTAGATTCGCAACGTACAATATCTGCCATCCTGATTAACCATTTTCTGAGATCGTTATATCATTCGTATTATTTACCTTCTAATAAATTGAAACATGAAAAAAGTAATTTTTTTGATTGTATGCTTTCTTTCTATTTCACTGTCCTATGCTCAAGTAACAGTTCCTGCTGGAGTTCCAAAAAACGCCAGCAGTGTAGTCAAAATTAGCAAAACCACCTAACAATTGGTGATATCGGAAAAACTACTAGCGGCATTACTGATGCATTGATGAACTCAGTTACAACTTCCGGGAACAGAAATCAGGTATCTCAGATGCCGTTGGGTCTTTTCTGAAAAGCAAAGTGGAATTATGGATCTGGCAAGTAAAAATCCAACAGATTATCTGGCGTTCAACCTACAAAGCGGATTGTTTGATAAATTGAAAGGCATTATGGGTGCTGCAAAATTTGCAAGTTTCCTAAAGTTGAAACCTGCAGGTACTGGTAATAATACTCAGTAACTTATTTTTCTAGCATTTTTCATTCAAATCTTTAGTCGATTAGTATTTAGAAAATTATTTCTTGATTGCCTGATTGTTGGATCTGCTGTATTTTTATAGCTGAACTATTCTCGTCTATACTATCAGGTCTCATTTATAGTCATTGGGAATAATTTCAGTTTATAAAATATGATGATTATTGTATTAAGTTGAATAATGGGTAGCTAAGCTTCTGAACAGCTTTATTGAAAATTGTTTTGCAAACTACTGTAATATAGAAACACGGTCACTCGGTGAGCTACAAGAAGTGCCTGTTATAGTTATTGACGGAAAAATGCAGTATTAGAAACAAGTGATAGAAACAATTTCTGGAGTAACTGTTTGCAGATTGAAACCATATATATTAATACAATCTTGATATTATTGAAAATATAGCAGAGGTGTTGATCAATACAGTTAATCACAATTTTCTAATGATTGAAGAAAAAAAGGAAGGAAAAATGGCTACTGTCGGCCGTAGAATGCTACTTGAATTAGCCGCTGCTATCTTATTAGTAGTTTTATGGGCCAAACTATTTTGAAACTTATAGTGTTTTATGAGATCAATACCAGTTCATTTTAACTGCAGGGAAGTAGATAGGTATGGTAGCAAGACTAATTTGTTCATACTTTCTATTATTGCTACTATTATTTATTTAGGCTTAACATTTTATTCCTGCAAAAATTGGCTGATTCAATTTCCCAAATAGTACTATTAAGGAAAATAGGTCCGCTCAAATTAATTTTGCAAGTATATTCATGTACTTGAAGATTGTTATCCTTGTCATTTTTCTTATACTTAGTTGTTACCTGTCTTGTTTCATTAAAGATGGTAAAGGGTCACGGGTTGTGGTTTTTATTTGCTTTTAATGATTTTTATTTGTTCCAACTATAGTTATTGTAATAAAAGCAATAAAGATTGAACATTGAGGAAAGCTTATCTGAAACTTGGGCACATGGATTGCCTGATATCTCCATTGTAATCGCTATAGAAGCCGTGTTGTAAGAGGGCAAACTCAAAGGCACCTCTGGAATTGTTATAGGTTTTCAAATTAGATGTTGTGGCATCATAAGAGAACATCAGTCGAATGAATTTCCATTGAAATCCAGCCATAGGTATAATGGCATCACCAGGTCTTGCATATATTCCCAGTAACAATTGGTCCATCACCTCTACACCAGGGTCGTATTGTATATTTCTCCAATCACAATTAAAATTCGCTTTTGACTGTAGGGAGTAATAAGCCATTGGGTTTAAAATGATTTCGTCTGAAATCTTGATACTTGCGTTTGCAAATCCCGTATAGCGCGGAGCAATTCTTGAATCATATCCAGCAATATCTGTAGTAAAAAAGGATTCTCTGGGTCTGTTGATATGCCAAATTGAAAAGCCCCCGTTTAAATAAATCTTATCAGTAGGGAAGTAGGCGTAATTCAATCCTACCTGAACATCTAAATAACAAGGTGCTTGTTCTGTCTAATACAACACTTGTTGGTAGAATTATTATCAAAAATTGGCCGTCAAACTGATCAGGGAACTTCAGGGCAGAATTATTGATCCTTTTATTAGACAAGCCTACGTTAAAACCTGCTGATAAAAAGATGAAACTTCTCCCAACATTTGGTGATATACCATTGAAAGCATATGCTTTTGTTGAAAGTAAGCTGGCCACTCCCCGCAACATCCCTTAAAATTACTCCGCCAACTCCCAGCCATCCCTTTCTATTTGATCCCTGAATAATTGGGCATCTCCCCGAGATACTCATGGTCTTATAAGGGACGGTCATAATTGAAGACCATTGGTTTCTGTAATTAGCGCCTATCCTGAAATCTGCATCAGGTATAAAGCCAGTATTAGCTGGATTGGTAATTAGTGGGGCATTGAACCCTGAGAACAATGCAGGTCCTGTAGAAAAAAGATTGAAATGAAATCAATGAAAATAATAGCAAGCTGCTAATCCCTTTTAAGAAAGGATAGCCAGGTATGCTATTTTCATTCTTACAATATTATTGCTGCTTCTCTTCATTATTCTAAAATTACAGGTAACCTGCCTTTTGGGTTGTTCTGTTCAATATTTAACATTCCCCTTTATCAGCGTTATGTCTCCTGTCTTTCGAGCCTTTGTTCCATCAAAGAATTCTACATCTAAAGTGTAAGCGTATACATCATTGGCTGTAATTGCCTTATAGGTGCCGTCCCAGCCAAATTTTCGATCGTTTGTTTCAAATACTTTTTTGTCCCCATCAGTTTATAGATTCTCCAGGTCATTTTCATGATTCCAAAAGCCTTCAACCCTTACTGGTGCCTGTTTTGTACCAAATCTGCCGAGGTGAAAGCATTGGGCACAGCCAATAAAGGTTGTACAACTGGCGAAACAGGTTTGCAGATGGTATCACTGCATCCAAATTGGTTATAAACTATCTGACAGGCAGTATAAGTACCAGTAGCATTGTATTGATGTAATACTGTATCTGTTGTTGTCTTGATGGTACTGTCACCATCCCCAAATAGCCACTTGTACCTTGTTCCTCCGGTAGCAAGATTGAAGAAAACAGTCGGTTTGTTTATCTCTGGTGTTACCGGATTGAAACTGAAATTAGCTACAGGGTTTACATTAACCGTAATGGTGGTTTCTACAGAATCGATCACATTACAAGTGGCCAAATCAGTAGCAATCATTTTAACCGTATAGGTGCCAGCGGTTGTGTATAAATGTGTAGGACTCGTCAAGGTTGAAGTTGTACCATCACCAAAATCCCAGCTGAAGGTTTGTCCTGCCAATGAAGTATTGTTGAATACTGCATTATAAGGTAAACATCCCGATGCAGGTGTCTCAAAACGGGCATCCACATTAGGAGCTATCCTGAGGTCTACACTTAATGAATCAGGCGAATTACAATAAACAGTATCCGTTAGTATCAATCTCACTTTGTAGGTTCCTGCAGCAACATATGCATGTGTAACAGATCCTGAACCAGAAGGAACTCTTGTTCCATCTCCAAAATCCCAGATGAAGCTGCTATTGTTAAAAGGTTTCCCCGGAGGTGCCAGTGATATATTGTCGAATCTGTAAGAAAGTGATTCGCAAGGTGGAAGCTTTACAGGGTTGAAACCTATATTGGCTTTATCATCCCTTACTCTTACATTGATGTATGCTGTGTCTCTTATATTGCAGGTATTGGAGTCCACTGCTATCAATCTCACTCTGTAATTTCCAACAACATTATAAGTATGAGAAACAGATGGAGTAGGTTGGTTGATAAGCACCGTACCATCCCCAAAATCCCAATCATATGTTTTCGCATTCAGAACAGTATCCCTGAATTCAAAAGTCAATGGTACGCAGCCTGCTGTATCCTGAACCCCGTTTAAATATGCTTTTGGTCCGGAAGCAACACCCGCAAAATTAAATGCGATCTTTATGGCAGCAAGATTACATCCACCGGAAGAGCTGGCGCCGTTCTGGGGACTTACCACTCCCGGTGTAGTTGGAAATGCAGCACCACCTGAGCAGTTTGCACATATCGCCTGGTAAATGACACCTTGAGCATCAAAGCGGCTGGTGCCACCATCTACGTGTTCACCATATCCACCATCTTGTCCAAAATAACTACCATATAAAAGACCGGAAGCATTTTTCTTTATTACTATAAAGTAGAGGTCCTTATCATCAGTTGCTTTTTTAATAGCGTCTGGTGTTATTGGCATACCTACAACTCCCCCCAAATCATAAGGGTCTGGTGTGGAATTCGGGATTAACCATCCGCCCCATCCTGATATATATACGTTTTCGCAACGGTCAACCAGAAACGCAACAGGTGAAATATTGGGTTTCCCCCCGGCGCCAAAAACAGTGGAATAAACATATCCTGATAAATCGGGTTGTAATTTGGCGACAAACTGTTTCGTGCCAGGAACACTCCAGACTCCTGCAGGCTGTACGGGCCAGTTTCCATTGCGGCAGGTTCCCATTACATAAGGGAATCCTTTCTTATCGAATTTTATACCATACACCACATCAATACCTGATGTTCCTAAAAAGGTGGATTTCTTGATTGCAGAGCCATTGTTATTTATTACAGTTACAAAACCATCTGCAATATCACCCTGATAAAGTGTTTGTATAACACCAGAAGGACTTACAGGGAAGTTGCTGCTTCCTGTAGCTCCAGCCACATATACATCTCCGTTATCGGGATCTATTTCCATTACAAAGGCACCATCATCTCCTGTTCCCCCTAAAAAGCTACTCCAGATTAAACTGGTGCAAGATGGATTTATCTTAAGAACAACCCCATCCTGCAAAGTGCCTTTTGTAGGTTGGAATACAGTTCCGTTTATAGGGAAATTCGCTGACAAAGTAGTTGCTGCTACATAGATATTTCCTGCAGCATCCAATACCACTTCACTTCTTGACTCATCACCATAGTTCCTTAGAATAGAACTTGACCCTGATCCATTTGTCTGAAAATGGTCTAATATATTTACCCCATCGTTACTGGAGCCTCCAATTCTTAATGAACCTATCAGAGCTGATCCGGTAGCGTTGAGTTTTGAAACTATAATATCTGAACCACCGCCAACTCCGATGTTGGTTCCCGGATAATTGGTGGAATAGGATCTTCCCATCACAACCAGATTACCCTGAGGGTCGCAATAAAGGCTATGCGGAAAATCGTTTCCATTTCCTCCTATATATGTGGCATATAGTCGGGTAGTGGCAGTAGGATTGAATTTAATAATACCGATATCTGTAGGCCTTGTACTTGAATTGCCCCCATTGAATACCGTTTGGAATGCACCAAGCGTAACAGGAAAACCATCACTGAATACTATACAGCCAGAGAAAAGGCTTCCATCAGGACCAGGAGTGGCTGTAAAACCATAGTTATCCGGTCCACCTGTAAATGTAGAAAATATCAATGTGGGGTCTATAACCAATGTGCTTGAAGCATCGTAATTCTTTATTTTGAAAGTAACTGTATTGTTGCCAGATATTTCATATCTGCAATCAACTTCCTGTTTTCCCATACCCTTGCTTACTGAGTAGGAATAAGGATATAGCTCTTTCAATTCGCCTACTGAAGTTCGGATAATGAGTTCCTTATTCCGGATACTAAGTTTATCTACACCCTGATACTTCATTACAATCTTCGAAACATCTCCCCCTGGCCTTACAACAAAATCATATTTCAATCGGCCGTAGTCGGAATAATACCGAACATCGATATTCGGATATACGTTTTGGTAAGTTACCGCCTGGAATATTTTTACATTGCTGGCCCATTTGCCAGGGTCGTTTCCAATGAAGTAGTTGTTGTGATAGGATTGTACCTTATCAGGAACTATAGTGGGGCTTTCGGAAGCGCCTGCAAACTGTACACTATAGGCATGTGAATGAAGAATGAAATCTGGTGCGGTACTTCTGATTCCCCCAATTTTGTCAATTTCCTTTTCTCCTTCTTTTCTTGGTCCTGCCCCAATAGCTTCTGGTTCATGTGCTTTTTGGGAAAGCAAGGCCAGGTCTGAAGGATTGTGAAGTAATACTGTAAAACCTTTCTGTTGCAGGAAAAAAGCACCGGTAGAAGTGGCGCCTTTGAATTTGATTCCATTTTCCCACTGACCTTTATTTTCAACAAATTCAAAAGAAGAAGCCCCTTGCTGAGCCTTTACGAATAAAACTGTGAAGAGTAATAGTGTACTGATTGTTAATCGCATCCTGCCTGGGTTTCTATGTACAAGTTAATTTAAATAAACGCTTAAATCCTTTAATTCTTACCTCATACTGCTTGTTTTTAAACGATAGCCTTTATGCTAGCCTTTGAGAATGAGAGCTTTCTTATGAGATCTTACTCCAGGCTGTTTTTCCCTTAAGTTCCTGGAGATAGGTTTTTAACGGCAAATTTCCGGCCGAATCCAAACCTGGATCTTCTTCGGCAATATTTTGGGCCATTGTAGCAGCTAGTTCTAGTAATGGTCTGTCTTGCAGTATGTTAGCTAACCTGAAATTAAGCAGACCGCTTTGGCGGGTTCCCTCAATATCTCCAGGCCCCCTTAATTCAAGGTCTTTTTCGGCAATTTTAAAGCCATCGCCGGTAGCGCACATTGTCTTTAACCGTTCTCGGGCTTCGTTGTTTAACTGGGTGGCCGTTAATAAAATGCAAAAACTTTTTTCTGCGCCTCTTCCCACCCTTCCTCTTAGCTGATGTAGTTGCGAAAGCCCGAATTTTTCTGCACTTTCAATCACCATTACAGAAGCATTGGGAACATCCACCCCCACCTCAATCACAGTTGTGCCAACCAATATCTGAGTATCGCCTTCCTTGAATCGTTGCATATTGGTTTCCCTTACTTCTCCTGTTTGCCGGCCATGCACCATGCTGATCCAGTACTTTGGCTCTGGGAACCAGGCTTTCAGATTCTCATATCCTTTCATCAGGTTCTCATAATCCATTTTCTCCGATTCCTCAATAAGAGGGAAGACAATATATACCTGCCGCCCTTTTTCAATTTCTGCCTTCATGAAATCCATAACCTGATGCCGGGCATTGTCATATCGATGTACGGTTAAAATAGGTTTCCGGTTGGGAGGTAGTTCGTCTATAACACTGTAATCAAGGTCGCCATAAGCTGTCATGGCTAATGTTCTGGGAATAGGAGTGGCCGTCATTACTAAAACATGCGGAGGCGTGCTTGCCTTTTTCCATAACCGGGCCCTTTGGGCAACACCGAAACGATGTTGCTCATCAACAATTGCTATACCCAGATTTTTGAACTGAACGGTATCTTCTATAAGCGCATGGGTGCCTATTAGCATGTGTACAGTGCCGTCTTCCACTTCTTTCAATATCTTTCTTCGCTGGGCCGCTTTTACTGAACCACTCAAATAGCGGATTTCAATCGGAAGTTTCTCTAAAAGCCTTGTTATATTGGCAAAATGCTGCCGGCCTAATATTTCAGTAGGTGCCATAAGGCAACTCTGAAAACCATTGTCGGCTGCTAGCAGCATTATTAATAACGCCACAATAGTTTTTCCACTTCCAACATCACCTTGTAATAAGCGATTCATCTGTTTGCCACTTCCACAATCTTTTCGGATCTCCTTAATAACCCTTTTCTGTGCTTCTGTAAGCTGGAAGGGGAGATGTTCCTGATAAAATGTATTGAATAAAGTGCCGACCTGACTGAATTCAACGCCTTTTGAAGACCGGTGTCTTTTTGCTTTTAATAATCCCATCCGTAGCTGTGCTATGAATAGTTCTTCGAATTTCAGTCGTTCAACAGCTTTTTGATGCATTTCCTTATTCGGAGGGAAATGGATAGCACATAAAGATTTGTATCTGGATAATAATTGTAAAGGTTGTAGAATATTTTCAGGAAGGTTTTCAGGAAGGTCTTTTTCCCGAAGCATTAAGAACAAGGTTTGAGTTAGCTTAGCTAGTTGCCTTCCTCCCAATCCCCTTGCCTTAAGTTTTTCTGTTGAAGGATATATCGGCTCCAGGAAGTTCTTCCCTGCAATTTGTTCGGTTGAAATAATTTCGATTTCAGGATGTGTTATTTGTGGAATGCCCTGAAAAAAACTGGCCCTGCCAAAAGCGAGATAGTTGTCCCCCACAGTGAGCATCTTTTCTATCCAGGTAATTCCCTGAAACCATACAAGTTCAATCACCCCAGTGCTATCTCTTAACTCGCATACAAGTCGCTTTCCTTTTTTTTCTCCTATTTGTAATTTACTGATAAGCTTACCTGAAACCTGAACAAATTCAGCCGCTGGAGTAATATCCCGGATGAGATTTACCTGTGTGCGGTCAATATGCCTGTAAGGATAACATTCGAGTAGATCCCGGAAAGTGAATATCCCCAACTCTTTTTTAAGAAGGTCGGCACGTTGGGGACCTACTCCTTTAAGGTATTCGATAGGGCTGGCAAGTATATGTGTACTGTTGCTGATAAGAAATTCTTTCAACAAAAATACAGCAATTGCCTATTGCGCCCTTGGTTTTACAAACACTTCTATCCACGCATTTGATGATGGAAAGCGGGGTGCAGGGAAGCTGTCTATTTTTTGGTAGTGCTTTTGTAGCGCTTCCCTTATCTTATATGGATAGAAATTGTTCAGGTAGGGTATGTATTCATACAAAACAATATCGTAGTGTCCGGTATCAATCCGTTGTACAAACATGTCTGTTTCCTTGTCGAACAGCGCAACACCCTTGTGATACCAAAGTGGATAACCGTTTCCTTTCTCCAATTCATATGGTACTTCAACAGTTAGTGGGGTCAGCTCCGTAAGGTTCAGGAAATTCTTGAAGGTCTTGTTCTTTACAATGTCCATTTTCAATAACCTGTCAATGCCATCTACTGTTGGACCGGGCATCATTATCTTATGGAATGAACGAAGGGAAGGGCTTCTCCATTCGCTAAGTGGAATGCCAGTTGTATCCAGTTCAATCATGAATGTGTTCTTGTTTACCACGTCGGCATAACTATATCCATTATGCGTTATTTTGGTGTAATTCGCAGTATCCCTTTTCAAAACAAACCTTTCTACATATTTCCAGTAAACAGGGCTCCACCAAATGAATACACCCGCGGTAGCTACTACAACAGTTTTCCAGTTGTTGAATGAGATTGGCAGCAGTTCGGAGAGCAATGATAAAATGAATACAAAAGCAAAACTGTGGAAGAAGATATTGTTATCAAGCGGCACATAACTTGTAACCTGGAAAATAGCTGCTTCAGCCAATAGCCCAAGACATAGTAGGGATAAAAGCATCGATTTCCGGTTTTGTAAGAAGCTTTTATTTTTCTTGATTACTGCAAAAAGCAACAAACAAATTAATAACAAGTAGAACTTTAACCATTGCGAGCCAACAAAAAATTCTCTAAGTATATCTGTTATTGAAATCCTGGAACTATGAGGTGCTTGTCCGTGATTGAACCAATACCCAAATCCATACGGTAGCAATGGTACAATTATAAGTAAGGCCGTTGCTATAAGGCCAGCAATAAATACAAACAGGGGCATCCATTTTTTAAAGCTCAAGGCATTATATAATAACAATGCTAAACAGACTAATAATGCTAAACCTCCTCCATCTTGCTTTGTGAAAAAAGAGAAGAAAATGAAAGCTCCGGCACCCACCAGCCATCCATAGGCTTTGGTAGAAGGCGCATCCTGAACAAGAAATTTCATTAGAAAAGCAAGTCCTATTAATTCATACACAATTACTGTATGGTTGTACCAGGGCCAGTAGTTAAAAAATGTATAGGAAAGGGTAAAAACTGCTACGGAAAGGAAACGGATCCCCTGGGGTATATCCAGACTTTTAAAGATGGATCGGAACGATAATCCGGCAAGTATGTTCAGGAATGCCTGTGCTTTGATGAGAGTAATCATCTGGGCGCCGAAAATCTTGAAGAAAAAAGCAGGTACCACCCAATACATATAGCCTACCGGCATGCCGAAGTCCTTATAGGGAATCTGTCCCTGAGAAAGCCTGTAAGCCCCTTCCCAGCTCAGGAAGATATTGATTCTGTAAGGGAAACTCGCCATAACCGGGGCCAGTGCCACCACAAGGATAAGTAGCCATTCGGCAGAATTAAGTAACTTTTTCATGTACTATAGTTAGGGTTATAACGTTAAATCTGACGTCAAATTACATATTGATTATCAAACCCCCAACACTTGCCAATCCCGGATTGCTAGTGTATCTTGCAAATGGAAACACCTACTCATGCCGGAGATTATTAAATTATTACGCCCGAAAGATTGGGCAAAGAACCTTTTCCTCTTTATACCAGCCTTTTTTGCCGGTAAAATATTCAACCTTCATACCATTGAAGTTCTGATTGGCGGTTTCTTTGCCTTCAGTTTTCTTGCCAGTAGCATATATATAGTTAATGACTACAGGGATATTGAAGATGATAAGAAGCATCCGGTAAAATCAAAAAGGCCTCTTGCTTCCGGAAAAGTATCCAAGCAATTAGCCTTGATTATTGCATTCCTTTTATTTTCAGGAGGAGCCATCTTAGCTTACCTGCTTGATAGCTCTGGAAAATTCCTTTTCCTTTCAGGTATTTACTATTTGCTTAATATCGGCTACTCATTCGGTTTGAAGAATATATCGATACTGGATATAATGATTGTTGCAGCAGGATTTGTACTGAGGGTTAAGGGAGGCGCCGTTCTGGGTGAAATCAATACAACCGAATGGCTTATCATCATGACCTTCCTTCTGGCTCTGTTTATGGCAATTGGTAAAAGAAGGGATGATGTTCGCATTAAGGTTTCAACTGGAACAGATATGCGAAAATCAATAAAAGGGTATACGCTCGAATATCTGAATATCGTATTAGGACTAGTTTGCGCCATTATAATCGTTGCTTATATTAACTATACCGTTTCTGGTGCATTATACAAGGAGTTTGGACACAGGCTCTATTATACTTCCTTGTTTGTAATTGCCGGCGTATTGCGATATCTGCAGATTATATTTATTGATAACAATTCTGGCTCTCCTACAGATATATTGTACAAAGACAGGTTTATCCAGGCTACCTTGTTGCTTTGGGTGACCAGCTTCTTGGTTATTCTATATCTGAAAGACCAGACATATTTTAATTGATTATGAAACGATTCATAGCAAATTGGGGTAACTACCCTGTAGTAGAAAGCGATGAACGATTCTTTAGCTACGAAGACCAGTTACAGCAATTAGTAAAAGACAGCAAGCCTTTTATACCCCGGGGAAACGGACGATGCTACGGAGATGCATCTTTGGCAGATGCCACAATCACCACTACAAAATTCGACAAAGTCCTTTCTTTTGATACTGTAAATGGCATATTTCAATGCCAAAGCGGACTCACGCTCGACAAGGTTCTTGAAGTCATTGTCCCTAAAGGATGGTTCCTCCCTGTTACTCCTGGAACAAAATTCATTACAATCGGAGGGGCAATAGGCAGCGATGTGCATGGTAAGAACCACCATGTGGATGGTTGCTTCAGCAATCACGTTACTGAAATGGAATTACTATTAGCGGATGGATCATTTACTGTTTGTTCTCCAACGGTTCAGCCAGACCTTTTTGAAGCAACTTGCGGGGGAATGGGTTTAACGGGAATGATAACAAAAGTTACATTCAGACTAAAGAAAATCGAAACTTCCTATATCAGGCAAAAACAGGTTAAGGCAAAAAACCTGGAAGAGATTATCAGGCTTTTTGAAGAATATAAACACTATACTTATTCTGTTGCCTGGATAGACTGCCTTAAGAAGGGAGATCAGTTTGGAAGAAGTATACTCATATTAGGTGAGCATGCAACAAAAGAAGAACTTCCAGACAAGTTTAAGAACGATCCGCTGCAATTACCAAAGGGCAAGCAAATCAATTTCCCATTTAACCTGCCTTCATGGGTCCTGAATTCTTTTACCGTTAAGATGTTTAACTTCCTTTATTACGGAAAGAATTTTAAGAGGGAGATAAATAATGTAGTAGGGTATGAGCCATTCTTCTATCCTTTAGATGCTATCCTTAACTGGAACCGTGGCTATGGAAAAAAAGGATTCATACAATACCAGTTTGTATTGCCTATGGAAGCAAAAGCTGGTCTTGTTGAGATTATCAGAAGACTAAGCGACAAAGGCATTGGTTCTTTTCTTGCTGTTTTAAAGGTGTTTGGACATCAGGAAAGTCTTATTTCATTTCCTAAAGAAGGCTATACCCTGGCACTGGATATACCCGTGCGACCAGGACTCTTTGAATTCCTTGATGAGTTAGATAAAATCGTACTCCAGTACGGTGGACGTTTATATATGAGTAAAGACGCCAGAATGAAACCAGAAGTGCTGAAAGCTGGCTATCCAAGACTTCAGGAATTTACGTCCATTGTCAGGAAATTTAATCCTGATGGCAAAATCAAATCACACCAGTCAGATCGATTATTACTTACAACTCCTTAATTGTTTTTATTATGCCTACTGTTTTAGTATTAGGAGCCGCGTCAGACATGGCCGTTGCCATCGTAAAGCATATGGCACCCTTAGGATATTCATTCCAATTGGCTGCCCGAAATGCCAGTCGTTTGGAGGCGCTTAAATCTGATATAGCAATTCGGTTTAACGCTTCATCAACATTGCATGAATTCGATGCATTGGATTTTACTTCCCATACTTCTTTCTATAAATCTCTTCCTGTTTCACCTGATATAACAATCTGTGTTATTGGTTATCTGGGAGATCCGGATAAAGCAGCTACGGATTGGACTGAGGCGTCACGTATTCTTAATACAAATTATACTGGTGCAGTCAGTATCCTCAACGTTGTGGCAGCCGACTATGCAGAAAAGAAAAAGGGCCTTATAGTAGGAATAAGCTCTGTGGCAGGAGAGAGGGGAAGACAAAGCAATTACCTGTATGGAAGTGCTAAAGCTGGTTTTACAGCTTATCTGTCGGGATTGAGGAACAAATTGTTTCAAAGTGGGGTACATGTAGTAAGCGTTCAGCCTGGTTTCGTATTCACAAGCATGACAGCGCACCTTACTTTGCCGCCATTGCTTACAGCTACTCCTGAAATAGTTGCAAAAACAGTTTATAATGCTATCCAGAAAAAGAAGAATGTTGTGTATGTGAAATGGTTCTGGCGATGGATAATGCTTATCATAAAATGTATTCCTGAATTCATCTTCAAAAAACTCAAGCTGTGAGGGGTATCGCTTTTTTTGATTTCGATGGCACAATTACTGAGAAGGATTCCTTGTTGGAGATCATTAAATTCAAACATGGTTCCTTAAAGTTTTACACTGGTATGCTGGTGAATAGCCCCTATTTGTTTGCCATGAAAGCAGGATTTATATCAAACCAGAAAGCAAAGGAGAAAGTGCTGAGATGGTTTTTTGGGAAACTAAAATTGGAAGATTTTCAGAAACTGTCAGATGATTTCGCCACTAATATCATTCCTTCACTGATAAGGCCAAAGGCGGTTACAGAAATCAATAAATTAAAGAATGCAGGTTTTGAGGTGGTCATTGTTTCCGCTTCTGCTGAAAACTGGCTTACACTATGGTGTGAAAGGAAGGACTCTCTTTACTTGGAACTATTCTAGAAACAAAGAATGGTTGTATAACTGGAAATATTTCAGGTAACAATTGTTATGGAGAAGAGAAAGTGAGAAGAGTTAAAGAGAAATATGATTTGTCGGCTTATAGAAATATACAATGCTATGGTGATACAAAAGGCGACAAGCCCCTGCTGGGGCTTGCCACTGTATCCTTTTATAAACCTTTCAGATAATTATTGTTTTACTATTTTCTTCATTTCCCTGGTGCTATTGCCAATTGTATATTGTAACATATACATGCCTGGATTTACTTTAGTCAAATCCATTGTAATCTGAAGCAACTCGGTTTCTTTCATAACCTGTTTCTGCATCATCAGTTTGCCATCAAGACTGAACAGGCTAATTGTAGTTGTGCTTTTTTCTTTGTTTTGTATGGATATGTTTACCTGTTGCAGTGCAGGATTCGGATAGAATTCGAATGTGCTGATTTTATTATCGCTTGTACGAATGGTGATAACTTCACTGAAACTGCTGGCTCCATAAGTGCTGATTTCCCTGATTCTATAAAATGTTTTTGCTGCTGGAGATGCATTATCGGTGAATGAATAGAACATGTCAATGGAATTGGTTCTTCACCGGCTATCTCTCCAATTTTTACAAATCGAGATCCATCTATACTCTTTTCCACTTCAAATTTTTCAGTATTCAACTGTCCACTGGTAGCCCACTGTAGTTCGTTTGGTACCATTATTCTTTCCTTTGAAATAAAGCCATTTCACAGGTAAGCCGAGTGCAGATGAAGTAATCACTACAGTATCTTTTTTACTTGCTCCCGCATTATCTGTTGCTTCCAGTTCGAAACTATATTGACCTGCAGTAAGTCCTGTAAGACTTGGTGCGGCTGTGGTAGTGCTTGATAAAGAGTATTGAGCAGGACCATTCAGTTTGTCCATTTATAAGCTGTAATAACGCCATCTGGATCATAGGTAGCTGAACCGTTAAGGTTTGCGGTAGCTGATGCTGTGGTAATATCAGTACCTGCTTCAGTTACAGGAGGTATATTGGCAACTACTCCATTTGTAACAGTTACAGTTATTGTAGAAGTGGCTACACACTGGCTCTGTCGTCTACAACCTTTAACTGATATACATAAGTACCAGTAATAGTGAGATTGTTAATAACGGTTAATCCATTTGATGAAACAGGAGTTGCGATAGTTCCAGCTGCCGGGCCAGATACTTTAGTCCATATATACCTTACTATTGTACCATCTGCATCTGTTGAAAGTACACCGCTAAGGTTTACTGTTGCTTTTGAAGTGGAGATGGTAATATTGCTACCAGCATTCGATACAGGTAATATGTTTGGTGTAAGGCTTTTGTTTTGGGCAAGAAACCATTCATAAATATTTGGATTCTGCCAATTATAAACAGTATCAAACGCCCTATCCCAAATGCTGTGTCCGCCATCTGGATATATCGTCATTATGGGTTGAATGGCTGTACCTGCAGCACTAACTTGAGACACCTGCCCAGTAGTACAACCTACTCCAACTGTTCCATCATTTTGTGCATGAAAGGCCCACAACGGAAGATTAGCGTGAGCAATATTTGCAGCTACTTGCATATTACATGTTCCACAAACAGGTGCAATGGCTGCAGCGGTTCTTCCGTTTTCTGCAGAAGCAGATGCATACTGCCAAACACCTCCACCACCTAAACTAAGGCCAGTTACAATAATTCGGTTTGTATCTATATTCAGATTTGCTTTTGCATATTTTATCATTTCTTCAGGATAAAAGTTGGGCCAGTAACCCCATGCAGAACTAAGTTGAGGAGATAACACCAGAAAGGTTTCTGTTTTTCCATTCCATGTAAATCGCATCGGATTGCCTTGTGCTATATACTTTGGAATGGCATTGGCTGCAACGCGCGATAGTTCAGTGGTTCCATTCCCGCGTTCTCCAATTCCATGCATAAAGATAATCACTGGATATTTTGGGCCTGATGCATTGTAGTTTGCTGGCTTATATTCATAAAAGCCAATGAATGTGCCATTTGAAGCTGTAAGACTTTTTGCTATCTGTTGTGCTGATAATGTAAGTTGAATTAACAGCAATGCTGTTATTTGTAAAAGGGTTTTCATGGTATTACGGATTATTAACTTTACGATCAAATACGTTTTTCCTTTGAAGTGAACGCTTGCTTTCAGGTATGTTGCTTTCGGATTTTTGCGAAGAGATTATCGCCGGACTTTCTTTTTGTATAAAAAGAGTAGGGTTGAACCCATTGTCTGTTGCTGAGATAGATTTGGTTTCATAAGTATGGATTTGTTGTTATAACAACGCAATTATCCAGCCAGCTTATACGGAAATAATGATTACTTCTTTATTTACGTCATAATCGCGTATAAGTAATTGGGGGGAATTCGTAATCATGCTAAATGTAATATAGTAGTACTTATATACTTTTATACTACAAAGAGGTAGTTCTACTGATAGAATAACTACGAAATCTTACGATTGCAAATCAATCTTCTTCTTAGTATTTCAGAAAATATTTTGACCCAATAGCCTTTCCATCAAGCAATACCTGCAGAAAATATGCGCCAGATGCCAACGTATTTATCGGTAGTGTAAATACTACAACAGGTTGAGATTTCGAACTTATTGTTTCTTGTATCACTTTTCCTTCTGTAGTAAATATCCTGAATTGAAGTTTGCCATTTTGTGGAAAACTATTCACAATAGTAAGTACATCTTTTGCAGGATTTGGCGCAATCGAAATTTTGGCTATCTCTTTTTGCTTGTCAGCAACCAGTATTTTTGAATAGGAACGGCTGCCATTTTTGTCTGCTTGTAGTATCCTGTAATAACTTACAGTATTTGTGGAAGCAATATGTGTGAAATTATATTCATGGCCTGAGGCAGCATCTCCAAGACTATATACTCTGCCAATTGTCTTGAATTCAGTACCATTTGAGCTATATTCTATATCGAAGAAGTCGTTGTTGAATTCCTGGGAAGTGATCCAGGTCAATTGATTTTCGCCTGCTACTACTCTGATGCCTGTATAAGTGAATTTAAGCGGCAATGCAGTGGCTGTCGACACTATGATAATAGTGTCAGTGCTTATGGCACCGAGGTTATCCTGAGCCGTTAAAACAAACTGGTACACACCATTTACCAAGTTTGTTATTAAAGGAGTAATACTGGCTGGGTTGGAAATGATTGGTGTTGCCGGACCACTAAGCTTGTTCCATAAATAAGATACCACAACACCATCAGGGTCGTAAGTGTTTTCTCCATCCAGGGTAATGGTTGATGAAATGGTCGTTTGGTCAGTACCAGCAACAACAACAGGTGGAATATTGCTGGTAGGAGATGTAGTAACAACTATGTTCACATTGTCTTTGGCAATGCCTGCACGATCGTCTGCCACAGTGAGCTCGAATGTATAAGTTCCTGCTGTTGTAAGATTATTGATCAGGGTTAAACCGTTAGAGGATACCGGACTGGCTATTGTTGCGTTATTAGGACCAGCAACCTGCTTCCATATATAGCGAACAATATTCCCATCAGCATCAGTTGATGTGATTCCACTCAAATTCGCAGTAGCTGTAGATGTTGAAATGGTTAAATCGGCTCCTGCGCGCGCCACAGGTAAGATATTTACAGCCTTGCTTTTGTTTTGCCCCAGAAACCATTCGTATATATTGGGATTTTGCCAATTATAAACGGTATCAAAAGCTCTGTCCCAAATGGCATGTCCTCCATCAGGATATATGGTCATTAAAGGCTTTACAGCCGGATTACAATTAAGTATATTATTGATGCCGCTGGTAGTACAACCAACGCCAACTGTACCATCGTGGTAGCATGAAATGCCCAGGTTGGCAGGGAGGCATTTGCAATATTGCAGGCACTTACCATACTGCAGGTTCCGCATACAGGTGCAATGGCAGCAAGATTTTTTGGGTTACTTGCATTAATTGAAGCATACTGCCAAACACCGCCACCGCCTAAACTCAGACCTGTAACAATAATCCTGTTTGTATCTATTCGAAGATTGTTTTTTGCATACTTAACCATCTCTTCAGCGTAAAATGCAGGCCAATCACCATACGATGCACTTAGCTGTGGTGATAAAACAAGAAATGTTTCTGTTTTCCCGTTCCAGGTGAAACGCATTGGATGACCGGCATTGATATACCTTGGTATGGCATTGGTTAATACCCTTGACAATTCACTTGTCCCATTGCCTCGTTCGCCTATTCCATGCATGAAAATGATAACAGGGTAACGGGTAGAGGTTTGTGTAGCATAATCGGTAGGCTTGTATTCATAGAATCCTATGAATGTGCCATTCTGTGCGGTCAATCCTTTTGCTACTTGTTGGGCGGAAATTAAAAACGGGGCCAGGAGTAATGCTACAATTAAAAATGTTCTCATGTTTCTTCCTTCACTTGAGTTTAATAAATGTTGTTCCTGCCTTCCTTTACTGGAAAGCAACACTGAGATCTTCAAGAAATTGTTAGGTGATTTGGGTAGCTTACTCAATAGAATCCTATGCAATGCCGGGCGGCATTGGCAGAACCTTGAATAACCAATTTCGTCTTGTATAGGGGATGGAAAAGCTTCATACGAGTTGCAAGCACTATGCCAATTCATTGTTAACATTGAATGTGGTTTAAGTTACTCCACATAATGTCTTTATTATTTATTGTGCCATGTTGCTGTTCAACAGGTTATCGTTTTGTCCACATTTAATTAATAATTGTAAAGTAGACAATTAAAGATGTGATGTAAATGCCGGAGAAAATTGAGCAATTGATTCGGGTCAATCAGATTGAGGAGTGTCAATAACAAAAAAAGAGGCGATGCAATTGCATCGCCTCTTTTTTGTTTAATGTTTCAGTTATTGTTTTATGAATTTAGTAATCATTTTCTTCCTTGTTCCAATTATCACTTCAACATAGTATATACCATTTTTAAGATTTTGTATATACGCTGGTGATTCAAAGTAAGGCTGGCCTTTGGTATACTGTGCCCTCTTCACAACTTTACCATTTACATCGTAGATATTTACCATTGCTACACCGGTACTGTCACTAATCACACGAATGTTGATATTGTCGCGTGCAGGGTTTGGATATACTTTAAGGCTTTCAACATATCGTAAGTTATTTACAACATTCACACTTACAGTTGCTTTTTGACTAGCTCCCTTATTATCGGTAACTGTTATCTCAAAGATGTAAGTACCAGCTGTAAGTCCATTTACTGTACTAACTGCAGATTGGGTATTTACAATCACTGCATTTGTTGGACCACTTACTTGTTTCCAGGAATAACTTGAGATGCTTCCATCTGGGTCATATGAGCCAGAAGCGTTGAGCACTATTGAAGTCACTGGCAATCCGATGGTAGTATCTCTTCCTGCATTTGCAACTGGTAAAGCATTACTTGCTGCATTTACAGTTAATTGAACCTGGTCTTTAGCAGTAGCACCTTTATTATCGGTAACTGTTAATTCGAATACATATACCCCAGCTTGTACACCTGTTACTCCCGGAGTGGCTGTATTAGAATTTGTTAGAGTAATGGCACCAGGACCACTGATCTTAACCCAATCGTATGTTGCAATTGTTCCATCAGGATCATATGATGCACTACCGTTCAGAGAAATAGTAGAATTAGGCAGTGTTACAGATAAGTCCTGTCCAGCATTGGCAACCGGCGCCTGGTTTGGTGGCGGTGGTGCTGGATTGACAGTTACAACAATTGTATCTGAAGAACTCAATCCTCCATTATCGGTTACTTGCAATCTGTAACTATATGTGCCTTGTACTAATCCTGTTAATGAGCTTGAAGCGCTTCCTGCACTTACAATAGTGCCAGCAGCAGGACCGCTGATTTTCGTCCAGCTATAAGTACTGATGGTGCCATCAGGATCAGATGAACCTGAACCATTTAGTGTTGTACTGTTCGTTGGTAATGTGATATTGATGTCTCCACCTGCATTAGCAATAGGAGCTTGATTTGGAGGAGGAACGGCCGCGTTTACAGTTATAGTAACTGTATCTGCATCGCTTAATCCACCATTATCAGTAACCTGAAGTCTGTAGCTATAAGTTCCCTGAATCAAACCAGTGAGGGCTGTTGAAGCACTTCCTGCATTTGCAATAGTGCCAGCAGCAGGACCGCTGATTTTTGTCCAGCTATAAGTACTTATCGTTCCATCAGGATCAGATGAACCTGAGCCATTAAGAGTAGTGCTGTTTGTTGGCAATGTAATACTGATGTTTCCACCTGCATTAGCAACTGGTGCCTGATTTGGAGGAGGAACAGCTGCATTCACAGTTACAGTAACTGTATCTGCATTAGTTAATCCGCCATTGTCAGTAACCTGAAGCCTGAAGCTATAAGAACCTTGAACCAGACCAGTAAGGGCTGTTGATGCGCTACCGGCGTTTGCTATTGTACCAGCAGCAGGTCCGCTAACTTTCGACCAGCTATAGGTTGTAATAGTACCATCAGCATCTGATGATCCGGAACCATTCAATGTAGTACTGTTTGTTGGCAAAGTAATACTGATATTACCTCCTGCATTAGCAACAGGAGCCTGATTTGGTGGAGGAGGAGCAGCATTCACTGTTACAGTAACAGTATCTGAAGAACTCAATCCGCCATTATCAGTAACCTGAAGTCTGTAGCTATAAGTACCTTGAATGAGGCCGGTAAGTGATGAAGATGCATTTCCTGCACTCACAATTGTACCAGCAGCTGGGCCGCTAACTTTTGTCCAACTATAAGTACTGATGGTTCCATCAGGGTCAGAAGAACCAGATCCATTTAAAGTAGTGCTATTTGTAGGTAATGTGATATTTATATCGCTACCAGCATTGGCAATCGGTGCCTGGTTTGGAGGAGGAGGAGCAGCATTTACTGTTACTATAACAGTATCTGAAGAACTCAATCCGCCATTATCAGTAACCTGAAGCCTGTAGCTATAGAGTACCTTGAATGAGGCCGGTAAGTGATGAAGATGCATTTCCTGCACTCACAATTGTACCAGCAGCAGGGCCGCTAACTTTTGTCCAACTATAAGTACTGATGGTTCCATCTGGGTCAGAAGAACCAGATCCATTTAAAGTAGTACTATTTGTAGGTAAAGTGATATTTATATCGCTACCAGCATTGGCAATCGGTGCCTGGTTTGGTGGAGGAGGAGCGGCATTTACTGTTACAATAACAGTATCTGAAGAACTCAATCCGCCATTATCAGTAACCCGAAGCCTGTAGCTATAGGTTCCTTGAATGAGGCCAGTAAGTGATGAAGATGCGCTTCCTGCACTTACAATGGTACCGGCTGCAGGACCGCTAACTTTTGTCCAACTATATGTACTAATTGTACCATCCGGGTCAGAAGAACCAGATCCATTTAAAGTAGTACTATTTGTTGGCAATGTGATATTAATGTCTCCACCAGCATTAGCTGTTGGGGCTTGATTTGGAGGAGGTGCCGCGGCATTTACAATTATCTGAATAGTATCATCATCAATTGCGCCACCATTATCGGTTACTACAAGACGATAGCTATATGTTCCTTGAATTAATCCTGAAACTGGTGATGTGCCATTATTTGGGGTCACAAGTGTTCCTCCGGCAGGTCCGCTAACTTTTGACCAGCTATATGAACTGATAGTGCCATCCGGATCACTGGATGTCATACCAGATAAATTGGCTGAATTGGTTGGTAAAGTAATTGTGATATCAGTTCCCGCCCGTGCAATTGGAACCTGATTTGGAGGGGGTGCGGTAGCATTAACTGTTACAAACACTGTATCGTCGTCAGATAATCCACTATTGTCTGTAACTACTAGCCTGTATCCATACACGCCTGCAATAAGACTGCTCACAGGTGATGTGCCATTATTAGGGGTTGTTAAAGCACCGCCGGCAGGACCACTTACTTTTGTCCAACTATAAGTGCTGATACTACCATCGGCATCAGATGAAGACATACCCGAAAGGTTTGCTGTATTTGTAGGAAGACTTATAGTTATATCTGCTCCAGCATTGGCAACAGGAGGTAATCCAGCTGCAGGCATATTTACTGTAACATTAATTGTATCCGTTTTAACAGAAACTCGGTTATCTGCAACTTTCAATTCAAAGGAATAGACACCAACAGATGTTAAACCTGTAACCTGTGTAGTGGCTCCGTTAACACTTGTAATAGAACTGGTTACCGGTCCAGATAATTGTCTCCAGAAATATTTTGCAATATTGCCATCAGCATCGCTTGAGGCTGTTCCATCAAGGGTTGCTGTTGTTGTTGGAAGTAAAATAGAAAAATCTGATCCAGCAC
>JBGAQE010000278.1:0-2925 GCA_044220885.1 Chitinophagaceae bacterium | reverse complement strand
GGTGCCCATTGGGTGGCAATGAACATACATGCATATCACCGGCAACAGCTGCAGGTTTTCCACCTATCATCACTGTAGGTGTACCGGGACCCACGATTGTTCCTCCATGATTAGTAGTATCTGTCACTCTCGCTGCTGCTGGCATAATGTAATCAGTTGATATTAATTATCGATCCTTTAAGTTCAGTGGTTCCAGAAGATGAGAGCTTCGCGCCCCCGCTTCCTTCAGCTTTGAAATTGCCGCTTCCTTTCATTTCCACATTTACTCCCTCTCCCTTGATATCACCTTTTGCTTTGAACTTGATATCCTTGCAACTTTCGATTATGATACCATCGCTCGACATTTCTATCTTGTTATTATTCTCATCCTTGATAATTATTTTTTTCTGGTCGTCATCAAGTATTATTTCCTTTCCTGCAGGCGTATGCAGTGTGAGGATCTTTTTATCATCATTAAAAAGGATTTTCATTTTACTTCTTGTGAAAAAACCTTTTTCATTGTTCTCTTTAGTGGGTGTAAGGGGAGCAGGATGGCTGCTACTGTTTAGCATCCCAAGTATGATGGCATCACGAGGGTCATCATTTATAAATCCAACAATAACTTCATCTCCTACTTCAGGAAGGAAGAAAGAACCTCTGGTATCACCTGCATCAAGTGTCGCTATCCTGGCCCATATGCCTTCCGCTTTATTGTCCATCAATGGAAATTTCACTTGTATCCGGAATTCACTCGAAGGGTCACTTTCCAATTGGGTCACTACTGCAATCTGCAATCCATTTACAGAAGGTATGATACCTGATGAGGGGAGATTGTTTACAGCGAATTGCTCTGTGAATAATTCGTGAGATAGCCCGAATTGTATGGTTGTTTCCCAAAGGTTATCCTTCAAATCGTGTCGAACACCGGATATGAAATGTTTCCCGTTAAAATGATTCCCGAATCCGGTTAACTCAAGTGTCTCTGTTGGTTTAGCTTCAAATTTTCCTTTGCAAGTCAATATTCCTTTGGCCTTAGACAGGATGTTTTTTGTTTGGATTGCGGTAGCCCAGTTCTTCAGTTCATCTACTGGAATTTTTCCGGAATGATAATATATGATCTTGCTGTCATTAACCTTTCCTGCAAGAGAAGAAGAGGTCAGGTCTCCGGCTTCTGTAAGGTTTGTTGGTTGGTCATCAGAGCTGGCGATATCCTGTGAACTCATATCCCAGGCTTTACAGGTAACGGATTGATATTGGTTAGACGCATCCAGTGAAGCATCAAAATTGATCACATAGCAACACGACCTTCTAATGACTCATATCCAGGCTACAGATGTGGTGGAACGCATCATTGATCGCATCTTTGCCAAAAACCATTGTACAGGTCGCCGACAATGCTGGCTTTGCTGTTACCTTTTCCGTTTTCGCCAATACATGCGCCATTCAACCTCCATCCCCTGCTAACAAGAATCCTAAGCTGCAATTAGCTGTTGCACACTTATGAGTACAGAGGAGTTTTGAATATCACTGCAATCCGATTAAGAGTTGTATAGTTTCCACGTATCATAATCTGAAAAAATCGATAAAATAACTTACGCATCAGGAATCATTTATAGACTTTGTCTTGCATTCAAAACAAGAAGAGTCTATGCCGTTTTTCAGCCATCTGGTAGCTTATGATAAGACCTTCAAAAATCCTTCGTTCTTATTGTGGAAACCTGCTCAATCTTAATATTCTTGCCAGCATTCCAATTCTGCTGGCGGCAGAAGATACCATCTTTCAGAATTATTCTTGCTACAGAGCTACGGTTGTTGACATAGTCGGCCATTACTGCCGCAACCCATTTTTTAGACGACACTCAGAATGGAATCTTAAATGTTGAAGATCTTTAGATAGCAGACAACATAATAATTATTCACAAAGGCGAAACACAAATTTGAACCAGGCTTAAACTTCACAATGAGGAAGGTATAAACTTCGCCCTTGCAGATAATACTTACTCTTCATATTCCTTGAGCTCAGATTAATCGATTCTTTCTTTGGGAAGTGCAATACAATGTTATGTCGGAGCGTTTGTTTGTCTTCCTTTTCCTTAATTCATCATTTACAAAATTACTGAATTTTGCAGCGGTATATTTTGCGCCCTTGAAACAGATATGGTACTTTGCGCGTAAGGGAATACCACTTGGCTGAAACAGGGTGTAATTGACATCTGCGGCTTTCAGTACACAATCGAAAACAAAAGCCTTTCCCCACCATATTCTCAGATACCTGGGCTTATGTTTATCCCCTTTGAATTCATAGGCCGCTTTAAGGAATTCATCCACCTTTTTTTGAACATCAATGGTTTCCCCTGTTACACCAGTGCCATCCAGCAAGAACTCAAGATCTATTTCCTGCGATTTCATCTTGGCAAAGCTGGGCGCACTAGGCGAAGTGCCCGCTCCTTGCTTTTCATTCTGTTCTATTTCATACTTCAGGGAATACTTGTTAGGATTGAACAAGGCAACAAACTCCTCACTCCCTTTTGATTTATACTTATCGTCTGAATAAGTTTCAATCTTTATTTTTTCCAACGTGCCGTTTGTCTGTGCCATCATCTTTCCTTTTTATCGCTTATGATCTGAAAAACCTGTTCGATACATTCCTGAAGAACGTCGGTTCCAGGAGCCATGCCTCCACCTGCAGGGGCTGATGCCTGTGGAGCTGAAGCACCTGCATCTCCCACTGTGGCTCTAATGATTATCTCTTTGATTTCTACTGGCATCAGTTGTCTGATTTGGTGAAATATTGAAAAGCTATCTCGAGCGTCTCAATCACAATACTGTTTTCCTGCGCTTTGAAATCGGAAGTACTCCATTTAACAGGATACGCCTTTGTGATATTCCAGACAGATAATGGCTTATGCTCTTCATTCAATAAGGTGATGGTGATATCTACCGGCT
>JBGAQE010000077.1:0-18750 GCA_044220885.1 Chitinophagaceae bacterium | reverse complement strand
TGGATTAAAACAATGGATCAGTTTGGGATTGCGAAAACGCTAATCCTTTCATATCAAACAGGAAAGAAACTGGATACAATTTGTAATATCTACAAACCTTATAGCGACAGGTTCGAAGTTTGGTGTGGCTTTGATTACACTGGCTATCAGGAACCTGGTTGGTCAGACAAGGCTGTTAAAGAATTGGAACGCTGCTATAAAGCAGGTGCAAGAGGAGTTGGAGAATTAGGTGATAAGGGGTTGGGCGAAACATACTCGGGGCCAGTGCCTGCTCTTGGCATGCATGTAGATGACCCCAAAATGAAACCACTCTTCCAAAAATGCGCACAATTAGGTATGCCGGTTAATATTCATGTAGCCGAACCCATGTGGATGTATCAACCGATGGATTCTACCAATGATGGATTGATGAATGCCTATTCATGGAGAATCGACAAAACAATACCGGGCTTGCTTAGTCACCAGCAATTGATTCAAACTTTAGAGAATGTTGTAAGGGAAAATCCAGGCACTACTTTCATTGCTTGTCACCTCGCCAATTGCGAATACGATCTTAGTATCATTGGCCGATTATTAAAAACATACAAAAACCTCTATGCCGATATCTCAGCCCGTTATGGAGAAACAGCTGCCATTCCAAGATATATGCTGGCATTCTATAAAGAACATCAGAACAAACTGCTTTATGGAACTGATATGGGTACCCAGCGAAAATGCTATACCATGACATTCGGTGCTTGAATCAATGACGAACATTTCTGAAGCAGGAAGCAGACTTCGTCAATTCCAAGCTATCCGATGAATGGCCGGATTCAGATGATGTTCTGAAGAAATTATATAATGGGAATGCATCAAAAATCCTGAATAAGAAGTAGCGCTATCGATTGTCTGAAAATTTTCTACTCCCTTTAAAAGATACCGCTTTCTGTACCTTTAGGGAACAGCCACTTAATTGCTCAAAGCAAAAAAATATGAAACTTCAATCATTCTTCTTTACAACTGTATTTTGTATAGCAACTTTCGGGAGCTTATCGCAATCTGTCAATATAATACCCTATCCAAAACAGGTTGAAAGAAACAAGGCAATTTCCTGATTGATAATATGACCAAAGTTTTTTTCAATAATGCGTCGCTTGGCTCGATGGCTAATATACAGCTACCGTGTGCGAATTGGACAAAGAAAAAGTGCTCTAAAAATGGAATAAAAACCGCTATTCAATTCCATCAATTTATTACTCGATACAAGTGTAAATGCAAATAAAGAAAGCTATTCTATACAAGTAAATACAAAAGAAATCACTATAAAATCAAGTAGCGCACAGGGACTTTTCTATGGAGTACAATATACATTGCAAAATGATACCACCTATTCCGGGGCTCCTCAAATACCTGCAGTTTCTATTAATGATGAGCCCCGATTTGGATGGAGAGGTTTGATGCTCGATGTAAGCAGGCATTTCTTCACCATCAGTGAGGTGAAAAGGATGATCGACCAGATGGCAGCTTATAAATTCAATATCCTCCTTATCCATCTTACAGATGATCAGGGTTGGAGAATAGAGATCAAGAGTCTTCCCGAACTGACTACAAAAGGCGCTCTTCGTGTACCCCGCACCGGTTTATGGTGGGATCGTGAACCTCCAAAAGAAGGCGAACAAGCCACATATGGAGGATTCTACACGCAGGAAGAGATAAAGGATCTGGTTAAATATGCCGGGGAAAAATACATCCAGATACTTCCTGAAATTGATGTACCAGGTCATACCCTTGCAGCCATTGCTACCTACCCTTATCTTTCTTCTACTCAACTGAACTATAAAGTAAACCCGGGTAGTAAGTTCTATGGCATCGACGATAATTCATTGTGTGCTGGACGAGAATCCACTTTTGAATTTCTGGATAAGGTGTTTACAGAAGTTAGTCAATTGTTTCCATTCGAATACATCCATATTGGCGGCGATGAATGTTTCAAAGGATTCTGGTCTAACTGTGCTGATTGTCAGAAACGAATCAAAGATAATGGTTTGAAGGATGTAAATGAACTACAAATCTATTTCATAAAAAGACTGGAGAAGATATTACAACAGAAGGGAAAGAAGCTGATGGGATGGGATGAAATACTGGAGGGTGGACTTGCTCCAAACGCATCTGTAATGAGCTGGCGGTAATGGATGCTTGGAATGCTAACACTACAAAAGCCAATCATCATGTGGTGATGAGTCCTAGCCAATATGCCTATCTCGACCTTTATCAAGGCGACCGACAATAGAACCCCGACATACAGCAAACTCCGTTTGAATTATTCCTACTCGTTTGAACCTGTACCCGCCGACGTGGATCCTTCGTTTATACTTGGAGGTCAGGGTAACCTTTGGACAGAAAGCGTTCCCACCTTCCGCCATGCCGAGTATATGCTATGGCCAAGGGCTTTTGCTCTGGCCGAAACTTTCTGGTCGCCAACCAGCCAAAAGAACTGGCCTCAATTCATCCAAAGAACGGAGGCAAGATTATCAAGACTTAAAAAGGAAGACATCAATTTCTCTTCCAGCTTCCTCGATGCTATCATCCTTCCTTCAAAAAATGAAGCGGGGGAGTTACAGATTGAATTGGATACTGAAATAGAAGGGATGAACCTATTCTATACTCTCGATAATACCTATCCCGATCAGCACAGTAAGATTTATAAAAAGGGAGAAAAACTGGCGATTCCTGCCGATGCAGAAACTTTCAGGGTTGTGACTTATAGAAATAATGAAGCAGCAGGGAGAATCATAACTGTAACTCTTCAGGACCTATTGAAACGGGTTAAATAAGGTATCGACATAAATTCCAATAATTTGCCCGATGTATATAATTAAATAATTATATATCAGGGGGCAAAATGATTTAAAACACCGGGCAGAAAGCCCGAAAATTTCAAACAACATTTGCAATTAATTGAATATCAATATTGAAAACTAACCCGACTCAATAAATTGAATCTTTAAAAGCGTACAATCTTACCCAGTTTCCCCTATCTTTGCCGTCCCGGTAAAATGAAATAGTAGCTCATTTTCCGGTTACAAGTCTAACCTTTCAATGTACTATAGGTTAGCACTCCGACCCCTTTGCTTTGTTAATACGTCTTTTCAAAGGCAATATTACCCATCCCGACCCGTTAGAAAATAAACCGGGAACGACTGTTGATTTAAAAACAGTACCCAATGCAGCATTTGATTACACAGAGGTTAAAGCGATTAGTAGCAATTGTAGTGACTATCACTTTTATTGCTTCCCTATACGCATTTGCCCCATTCAAACCCATTTCTTTTTACTCTAAGAATATAGCTGTTGCTGCTATTGCAGGAGGTGGGCTGCAGTTCCGGTTATAAATTCCACTCCAACATTCTCAGAAAGTAAGAAAGGCCTTTATGATAGCCTTCAATTGGAACAAATAGGACTGAGCAGGGATGTATTTGAAAAAGCTTTACATGGCATGGAGAAGCTTATTCGCAAAAATGTTATCCAGTCAAACATCATTTCTATTATCGACTTCAGCAAGCCAAGCACAGAAAAGAGATTATTCGTTATAGACCTTGATCAATCGGTATTATTATTCCATACCTGGGTGGCTCATAGTCATAATTCAGGAAAAGAAACAGCCCTATTCATTTCTAATAAACCCCGTTCGAAAAAAAGTAGTCTCGGTTTTTATAACCGGCGAAACTTATAGGGGGAAGCAATGGCTATTCCCTCAAATTACAAGGACTCGAATCAGGATTTAACAGCAATGCCTTCAAAAGAGCTATTGTAATTCATGGTGCTGGTTATGTAAATGAGAACTATATCCAAAGTCAGGGCTATATTGGAAGAAGCCAGGGCTGTCCAGCAGTAGAACCTGCCATCAGTCAGGAGCTCATCAATACCATCAAAGAAGGCACCTGCCTTTTCATCTATCATCCATCACCAGTTTATCTTAAGCATTCATCCCTTCTCAAGTAGTTTATTCACATTACAGGAGTGCATGGTAATAAAAAAGATAGTCCGCCAGCAAAGGGGGTTTTATCTTTGTTTATTAATTATTCACTATGCTAAAGGTTGGAATTTTTGGTGTTGGTCATCTCGGTAAGTTTCATCTCAATAACTGGAAAGAAATCAGGGATACTGAATTGGTTGGCTTTTACGACCCCAACGACGATATAGCACAACAGGTAACCGAAAAATATCAATTAGCCAGGTTCCTCGATGCGGAATCACTGATGAATGCTTGCGATGCTGTAGATATAGTAACTCCTACCCCATTCCATTTCGAACTCTGCAAAATGGCCATCCGAAAGGGCAAGAACGTGTTTGTGGAAAAACCACTGGCTCATACCATGGATGAAGCAAGAGAACTTGTTAAGCTGGCTAAAGAATCAAACATCAAATTTCAGGTTGGACATGTTGAAAGATTCAATCCCGCTTTCCTTGCTGTACAGGGAACTGATTTGAAACCGATGTTCATTGAAGTACATCGTTTGGCCGAATTCAATCCAAGGGGTACCGAAGTGGGTTATCCTCGACCCGATGATACATGATATCGACATCATCCTGAGTATTGTAAACAGCGACGTAAAGAATATATCTGCCAGTGGTGTTGCTGTTATGACTGATACCCCAGATATAGCCAACGTCAGAATTGAATTCAATAATGGATGTGTAGCGAACCTTACTTCAAGTCGTATTTCGATGAAGAAGATGAGGAAGATGAGACTATTCCAGAAAGATGCCTATATAGGAATCGACTTCCTAAACAAGAAGACGGAAATTATTAAACTGAAGACGCCTCAAGATGTGGATGCCTTCAGTTTCGATTTGGATACTCCACATGGAAAGAAAACCATTGCCATTGCAAATCCCCTGATACCTGAAGTGAATGCCATAAAAATGGAACTGGAGAAATTCAGGGATGCTATCATTAATAACACCCCTACAATTGTTAGTGAAGTGGATGGTTTCCGTGCAATGGATGTGGCCCACCAAATTCTTCAAAAAATCAAAAACAACAGTCTCAGCGCCTAAAACCCCTTATGCCAACATCCCGGAGAATCAATAGCAACTGGTATGTACTCGGCGATTACGGAACTTCCGTACTGGCCTGGCTGGTGCTTTATTTCTCGCGCAGGTATCTTTTGGAAGAAGTAATAACCATCGAAAGGAAAATTTACCTGAACGACAGGTTTTGGTGGGGTATAAGTTTGATTCCCATTTGTTGGTTGATTTTCTATACTCTGATTGGTTCTTACCGCTCCCTGTATGCGAAATCAAGATTGAACGAATTCAGCACTACACTTTTTGCCAGCATCATAGGGTGCACTCTTATTTTCTTCATCATCGTTATCAATGACCCTCACCGATCCTATACTTATTACTATAAGGCTTTTTTCATATATCTGGCTGCCCAATTCCTGTTTACCTGGCTAGGACGATGGATCCTGCTCAACAGGGTAAAAAGACAATTGGAGTCAGGTGCAGTGCAATTTCCTACATTATTGGTTGGAGGTAATTCTGTAGCTACAAAAACATTTCTTGAATCAAAAGAAGGATTGAAAGTAAGCGGCTTTCATTTCGTAGGATTCATTGCCTCCAGTGACCATAATAACGGCATCAGTCAATTCCTGCCACTATTAGGGTCAATTAAAGAATTAGAACAGGTTATCCGGCAGAAAAATATCCGCTTAGTTGTAATAGCTCTTGATAAGCAAGACAAGCCTCAACTAGAAAAAATAGTGAATAGCTTAAGCGAACTGGATGTAGACATAAAAATCGTACCAGACAATTTAGATATCCTATCGGGCTCAGTAAAAAGCAGTAATGTATTCGGTGCGGTATTAACAGATATAAAGACAGGCCTGATGCCCGAATGGCAACAGAACATAAAACAAGTAATAGATATAACGCTGGCGCTACTTGGACTAATTGTCTTATCTCCGCTGTTAATTTTCACCGCCATAAGGGTTAGACTTTCCTCCAAAGGTCCCATCATTTATTCTCAAAAAAGATTAGGCTATAAGGGCAATAGTTTCCGTATATACAAGTTTCGGTCAATGATAACAGATGCCGAACCTGATGGCCCAAGACTTTCATCAGAGAATGATCCCCGCATTACAAAATGGGGTCGAACTATGCGCAAATGGCGTCTCGATGAACTACCTCAGCTCTGGAATGTATTGAAAGGAGAAATGAGCCTGGTAGGTCCTCGGCCGGAAAGAGAATACTATGTACATATCATTCGCACCCAAACTCCATATTATAACTATCTGCTTAAAGTAAAACCGACTCACTTCATGGGGTATGGTACAATATGGATATGCTGAAAATGTGGAACAGATGATTGAACGTATGAAATACGATCTCATATACATTGAGAATATTTCATTGGCACTTGACCTGAAAATCATGTTGCATACACTTAAGATAATATTTACCGGGAAAGGGCGATAAGTTGTAAAAGCAGTAAAAAAGGTTGTAAAAAGGCTACAAGGGGTTGTATAAGGTCTCCAACCTTATAAGGTTGGAGACCTTATACAACCCCTTCTTTTCCAAATCCCCATTTTCCAGTTGTACCCATTTTGAAAAAAGCTGTAAGTGATGGTATTTTGCCATTATGCCAGTAAATCAAATATATCAGGCGCCGTTACATCCAGAAAGGATCTATCACATTTGTAACAGGACAAACAACAATGAACTGCTCTTTCGCTCAAACGAGAACAGAAGGTTCTTCATGCAGCAATTTGAGCATTATCTTTCCTATTTATTAGATCCTTATTCATGGAGTTTATTATCTAATCATTTTCATTTTCAAGTAAAAATGAAATCGGAAGAGTACGCCGCGGAAAGAATATTACGCCTACCCGAAAAAGACCAAACCATTTCACAAAAACTATTTCTCGAAGGGAAAAAGCCCTTTCACGAATTAGCATCTAAAGCATTCTCTCAATTCTTTATATCGTATTCTCTCTCCTATCATAACCAGATTAGAGTTAATGGCAACTTATTCTACAAGAACTTTAAACGTGTAGAAATTGAAAACGATAACCAGTTCAGAAAAACAATGACCTATATTCATACCAACCCGGTGAAGCATGGATTGATAGAAGACTTCAAAGAATATGAATGGTCGTCCTGGCATGAATTCACTAAAAAGAAATTTTCGGATATAAACAGGGATGAGGTATATGAAATTTTCGGGAATAAACAAGCATTTCTGAATGCGCACGAGCTACATCAGGACTTAATTTTAAGCAATAAAATTTTTATTCTGTAAGCAAGGTCTCCAACCTTATAAGGTTGGAGACCTTATACAACCGACTACCTGATACAACCCCACGCCCCTCCTCCACTACCATTATCCGAAAATCCCGTAATTTCCCACTCACATTTTCATGCCTATGCCCCGAATAGCCGCCTGCCTTTTTTTCTTATTTATACCCCTGCTAAAATCTATAGGCCAAAACAATTATTGGCAACAAGAACTGAAATACAAAATCAATGTTGAACTAGACACAAAAAAACAACAACTTAAATCCCATCTTCAATTAGTCTATATCAATCATTCACCCGACACCTTATCCTTTATATGGTTCCACCTTTGGGTTAACGCCTACCAGAATTTTAGTAGCCCATTCTATTATCAACTAGTAGCAGATAACACTTTCGACAAGGATTATTTCAAAAATCAAATGGGTTACATTAAGAATTTAGACTTCAAAGTGAACGATGTACCTGTATCTGTCCTTCCGAATGCCGCATCCTCGGAAATACTGCAACTTAGTTTACCTTCCCCATTGGCACCAGGAGATAGTGTGCTTATATCAACACCATTCGACCTCACTCTCCCAAATTATTTTTCCAGAATGGGATTTGCGGAAGACCAATACATGCTCTGTCAATGGTTTCCCAAACCAGCAGTATATGATAAATATGGCTGGCATACATTCCCCTATTTGGAACGTGGCGAATTCTATGGAGAATTCGGAAGCTTTGATGTTACAATAACTTTGCCGCAGGAATATGTTGTAGCAGCAACTGGAATATTAACAACCGAAGACGAACTTGAGAAATATAAAAATATCGGAAGAGCCAATTTAATAGCATCGAAAAAACCCATGCTTTATAAATCTAACAACAAAAAAGAACAGCTAACAAAAACACTCCAATACAAGGCTGAAAAAGTTCATGATTTTGCATGGTTTGCCAATAAGAACTTCGTTATTCAATACGATAGCCTGCAACTTCCTTCAGGCAAGAAAACAGAGATCTTTACATTTTTTAAGCATTTGCCCAAGAGTGCCTGGTATACCTCCACCCAAATGGTAAAAGCTACTTTAAATGCTTATTCAACATGGGTTGGTGAATACCCTTATCCCACAGCACAAGTGGTTCAGGGACCATTTAATCTTGTTCAGGCAGGTATGGAATATCCAATGGTTACACTAATCTCCGATCCGGGTTATAGTTCGGAAAAACTGGATGGGATTATTGCTCATGAAGTGGGTCATAACTGGTTTTACGGTATACTCGGTACTAATGAAAGAGAACACCCGTGGATGGATGAAGGGCTGAATACCTTTTACCAATCACGCTACGAAGCATTGAAATATGAAATTTTCAACTACTTCAACCAGGAAAAAATGACCGAATTCAAGTCAACCAGTCCCAAAGAATACCAAAACAGCATAGAGGAAGCATTTACTAAAATAAAAAACAAGACACCAATAGACTCCCGTGCTGAATCTTTCCTCAATAAAGACGAGTATTTTAACGTTACTTACTACAAAACCGCTTATTGGCTTCTGCTGGTCGAAAACAGGATGGGAAACGAGGCTTTTGAAACAGGAATGAAGTACTATTTCGATACCTGGAAATTCAAACACCCCTATCCCGACGATTTCAAAAAAGCCCTGGAATCGTCCAGCCATATTTCGCTTGAGGAAGTATTTAGACTTCTTCAGAAATAAGTCAAATCCAAATAGTGGCATTAGTGTTATTTTTGAAAAAATTACCTGTTGAAAAATTGGATCACCCTTTTCCTGGGCCTCTGTAGCTTCTCCCCTTCATTTAGCCAGTCTGCCTACTGGCAGCAGGAACTGCATTACAGGATTGATGTAACCCTGAACGATAAAGAACATAGCCTCGATGGCTTCCTAAAACTAGACTACAAAAACCAATCTCCCGATACCTTAAACTTTATCTGGTTTCACCTCTGGCCAAATGCATACAAAAACGATAAGACAGCATTCAGCGAACAATTACTTCAAAATGGCCGGACTGATTTCTATTTCTCTCCAAAAGAGAAAAGAGGCTATATCAACCGGCTCGATTTCAGAACTGATAACAATACACTGAAAACAGCCGACCATCCGCTATATATCGATATGGTTAAGGTTTTTCTCTTAAAACCATTGGCACCTGGGCAACAAACAACAATCAGTACCCCATTTCACGTTCAGTTACCCTATAATTTTTCAAGAGGGGGACATAGTGGCCAATCCTATCAGATAACCCAATGGTTTCCAAAACCGGCAGTATATGATAAAGAGGGATGGCATCAAATGCCCTATCTGGATCAGGGAGAATTCTACAGCGAATTCGGAAACTTCGAAGTACAGATAACCCTTCCTTCAAATTATGTAGTGGCGGCAACCGGAGAACTGCAAAATGACGAAGAGAAGAAATGGTTATTGGATAGACGCACTTTCAAAATGCCGGAAATTGTAAAACCTAAATCAAATACAAAATCATTCAAGAAACCTGATACAGAAAACCTGATACTAATCCCCTCATCATCTACATCCAAAACACTTGTTTATAAACAGGATAATATCCATGATTTTGCCTGGTTTGCAGATAAGACATATGTTGTAGATCACGATACCATTCAATTATCGTCAGGAAGAACAATAGATGCCTATAATTTCTATTGGCCAAAAGATGCAAATCCATGGAGCAAGGGAATAATTTTTATAAAAGAAGCTATAAAATTCCGCTCGAATCTGATTGGTGAATATCCCTATAATACTGCCAGTGTAGTGGAAGCCAAAATGGGTTTCGAAGGAGGAATGGAATATCCTACCATCACTTCCATTTCACCTTCACAGTCTGAAAGATCTCTCGACGAAGTGATTGAACACGAACTGGGACATAACTGGTTCTATGGTATACTGGCAAGTAATGAACGGAAACATCCATGGATGGACGAAGGCATGAATAGTTATTTCGACCATCGCTATGCTGAAGCAAAATTTAAGGACAAATTATATTCACCAAAAAGTCATTTGCCAGAAAGCTTTGAACAACTATTGGTCAACACTTTCGCTGTAACCAGGAAAGATCAACCAATTGGTACCCCCTCCGACAGTTTCTCACTCACCAATTACGGATTGACTGCCTACATAAAAACAGCGAATTGGCTTAGCCAACTTGAAAAGGAAATTGGAAGAGAGAAATTCGATGCCGCATTTCGTGAATACTATAACCAATGGAAATTTAAACATCCACAGCCTGCTGATTTTTTTCAATCGTTGGAAAAAAATACAGGCAAGTCATCGACAGTTTTGAATACAGACATTAATAAAAGAGGCCTTTTAAATAAGGACTCAGTACAAAAAAAACAATTGCGGTTCACAGTTCTTCCTAATCTGGCAGAAACAAATAAATATCATTATATAAATATCCTTCCCGCACCAGGAAAAAATTTCTATGATGGATTTATGCTTGGAGTTATTATACATAATTACAACTTGCCTCCTTCACCCTTTCAATTTTATATAGCACCACAATATGGCTTTAAAAGTAATAAAGTGAATGGCATTGGGCGGTTTGGATATACCTGGCGCAAGGAAGGTGCTATCGAAAAGATAATTGCTAGTGTAGGTGGCGAAAAATACTCCTACCTCTCGGGCGTTGATAGTAATAACCAAAAAATATCAGCCGGCTTTTACAAGTTCACTCCCGCACTGCGTATCTATTTTAAGGAAGCATCTGCCAGAAGCAGCCGTGAAAAGTGGTTGGAATGGAAAACATATCTGATAGGTGAATCCAGTTTTGATTATAAATTAAAATCAACTGATTCCCTTTATTATCCTTCATTGGGATCAACAGTAAACAGATACCTAAATCAGGTGACATACTCTATTGCAGATTACAGAGCCTTATATCCCTTCGACGTTCAATTACAGGTACAACAGGCAAAAGATTTTTACAGGATAAATTTCACAGCCAATTACTTTCTGAACTATGCTTCGGGAGGTGGTGCTTCTGTAAGGGTGTTCGCCGGCAAATTTGGGTATCTGGGAACCCGAACTTCAGCAAAAGAGTTTGCAACTACTAATTTTCAACCCAAACTTACTGCTGTAAGAGGTGGCGAAGATTATACTTACAGTAACTATTTCACAGGAAGAAATGAGACCGATGGTTTCAATAGCCAGCAGATTATGATGCGGGATGGGGGACTGAAACTTAGAACCGACCTGTTCCAGGGATTACAGGGAAGAAGTGAAAACTGGGTAGCTTCTATCAATCTTACAACAAGTATCCCAAGTTCCATTTTACCAAAAGTGATTCCACTTAAACTATTTCTGGATGCCGGCTCTTATGCCGAAGCCTGGAAAAAAGATGCCAACACTCAAAAATTCTTATTTGTAGGGGGCCTACAACTTTCACTCATAAACAATATCGTGAACATTTATGCACCATTGGTGTATAGCAAAGACTTTTCCAATAATCTGAAAACTGTTCCTGAAGAAAACAAATTCCTTCGGAAAATATCTTTCAGTATCGATATTCAACGAATAAGCATTCGCAGAATGAGCAAAAACCAACTTCCCTTTTAAATATGCATGGCAATATCCGATACCTTAAAAGGGCTGATATAGACATTGCAAAATGGGACAATTGCATTGAGAACTCCTCAAACGGACTCATTTACGGTTATTCTTATTATTTAGATATCATGGCGCGGCATTGGGATGCCCTCGTGTTGGGCGATTATGAAGCCGTGATGCCTTTAACATGGAACAGGAAGTGGACCATACATTATCTTTATCAACCGCCGTTCACAGCAAGCTTGGGTATTTTCGGAAACCGGCTGAACGAAGATATCTGCAAGAACTTCATAGCATCCATCCCTCAGCATTTCAAATTAGTCGAAATTGAATTGAATGCAGGGAATATATTCGACAATGGAACGCAAGGTATAAGCCAAAGGAATAATTATGTTTTATCTCTCAATAAACCGTATTCAGAAATCACAAAAGGCTATAAGGACAATGTAAAAAGAAATGTAAGAAAAGCGCAACAGCTGGAATGCCTGTATGTAAAAGAAGTGCCCATTGACAAAGTGATTCATCTCTCCAGTGAAATAATGGGTAAGATATCTAATCTGAAAGCCGACGATTACGAAAGATTCAAAAAACTATATACCTTACTTAAATCAAAAAATGCAGCAACTACAAGAGGCATTTATTCCCTTCAGAATGAATTAGTGGCCTCCTGTGTTTATTTCTTCTCCAACAATCGCTGTTATTATATTCTTGTTGGCAATCATCCCAATGGCAAAACCATGGGTGCCTCACATTTTCTAATAGATCGGTTCATTGAAGAATTCTCCAATCAAAATTTAGTACTCGACTTCGAAGGCTCCGATCTTGGTAACATTGCATTCTTCTATAGCAGCTTCGGTGCTACGCTGGAAACATATCCGTCGTTGAGGGTGAATAGGTTGCCTTGGTGGGTGAAAGCTCTTCGGAGAATTTGAAAATTTGAAGATTTGAAAATTTGAAAATGAACAGCCGGAGTACAAATTAGGAAATGTGAAAATGTGAAGATGTGGAAATGAAACAGCTGAATACAAATTAGAAAATATGGAAATTAGAAAATGTGAAAATTGAACAGCCAAATACATTTTAATTTAAAATTCATTACTAAGGTGTGTCAATACTTAATCAATAATTTACCGGCTGCTTAATTTCCACATCTTCACATTTTCACATTTCCTAATCAGTATTCGGCTGTTCATTTTCAAATTTTCAAATCTTCAAATTCTCAAATTCTCAAATTTTCAAATTTTCAAATTCTCAAATTTTCAAATTCCTAAAGCCCCCTCTCCTCCAATATCTTCTCCGCAATAAGTATATCTATCGGCTTTGTGATCTTGATATTTGATGAATCTCCATCTACTAAATGAATTTTGACTCCTAACTTCTCAACCACACTTGCTTCATCTGTGAATGACTCCAGATAATCCTGTTCAAATGCGGCTTTGATGATATCACTATAAAACGTCTGTGGTGTTTGGATGATGCGAACTTTATTTCGGTCTACTTGCTGGTTGCCATTTATGGTTTCAAGTCGAATAGTATCTACTGCTGTTACGGCAGGAATCGCATTGCCTTTTTCGATGGCTGTATTGTAACAAGTCCTGATTAGCTCAGGGGTAATCAAACATCTAACCCCATCGTGAACAAAAACGATGCTGTGTTGTTGAATATGGTCGAGGCCTTTCTTTACCGAATGAAAACGGGTTTCTCCCCCTACCGTAATACCAATTCTGTCAGGCTCAAAAGTAGACCTGATTATTTCCAATCCCTTTTCAACATGGGCTTCAGGTACAACAAGAATTATTTCCAAATCAGTAAAAGCCCTTAAAAACGCTGTTAACGTATACCACAATACTGGTTTCCCATCCAATTCAAGGAATTGCTTAGGAATTACAGTGCCCATCCTCATACCGGAACCACCGGCTACTATGACTGCGTATTTTTTCATTATGGAGTTGTGAAGTAGGTGGTTTTACGTTATACGTTCTAAGTTTTAAGTTCTAAGTTTAAGGTTTAAAGTTTAAAGTTGGGTAACAGTCGTTTCTGGTTTCAATCATCAAACTAATCCTAACAAATAATCATACTCCGTTATACCCGACTTATTTACTTCCGACTTTAATTTAAGACTTTTAATATTTCAAAAACCGTCAAATATCATAAACTTTTCAAACGTTTATCATAAACTTCAAAAAACAAGTTTTAGCCTACGTTTTAAATATTAAAGTTGAGTAACAGTCAGAACCAATTTCAATGACCAAACTTATTCAAACTACTAATCATACTCCCGACTCCAGACTAACGACTCCCGACTTGCATTTACTTCCGGACTTTAATTTATGACTCTATAAATTTCAAAAACCGCGGACTCAAATATCATAAACTTCAAAATTCAAACGCCACGGACTCAATTATCATAAACTTCAAAAAACAAGTTTTAGCCTACGTTTTAAATATTAAAGTTGAGTAACAGTCAGAATCAATTTCAATCACCAAACCTAATCAAACTACTAATCATACTCCCGACTCCAGACTAACGACTCCCGAATTGTATTTGAATTCTCTTTCGGACTTTAAATTAAGTATCTCCGAAAATCAAACACCGCGGACTTAAATATCAAACTCTCCAAAATTAAAACGCCTCGGACTTCCGGACTATTATTCCAGACTTCCGGACTATTAAGCCCGACTTAATCCAGAAACTCTCTCTCAATCTCCTCCATCTGCACTATATCCCAGGCCTCGCTTTCCGTAGGAGTCACATTCATAACCTCAAGAAGTTCTAGCTTATCAAAAACAGCTTCAACTTCAGGCTGCATAAGACATATCACAAACGACGCATTGTTCTCATAAAAACGCTGTTGAACCTGTGCCAGATAAACGGCTGCAGCATCCTCCACAGTATGGATGTCTTCCATTTTCAGGACAACATTTTTAACGTCATTTTGCAACAAAGGGCTTAAACATTTATCCAGCTCCTCTGTCATATTAGCAGCAAGAACAGCCTCTTTGATAGTTATGACATGGAATTTCTCTTTGGTATCAATTTTGACTTCCATAACACACTTTTAGTTGTTAACAGCCGTTAATAACAATACGGTCTGTTAAGTCAAAAATATTCGTTATTATTGTATCAATCACAATTAATTACAAAAAAAATGGACAACAATTTTTCAGCCCAGGTTAAGGAGATTATCTCCTTCAGCAGGGAAGAAGCTTTGCGGCTGGGAAATGATTTTATCGGTACGGAACATCTACTGCTGGGACTGATCCGCGAGGGTGAGAATACAGCTGTGAGGATCCTTAAAAGTTTCAATGTTGATTTGTACGAATTAAGGAAAGAAGTAGAGTTAGCCGTTAAAGACAAAACCGGTAAGAACATTGCCAACATCAACAGCTTACCCCTTACGAAACAAGCGGAGAAGGTGATCCGGGTAACGGTACTTGAAGCGAAGGCGCTGAAAAGTCCCACCGTTGAAACAGAACACCTCATGCTCTCCATCCTAAAGAATAAAGAAAACGTTGCAACCCAAATATTAAATCAATTTGATGTGGATTACGACCTCTTCCGCAATGAATTAGGCGTTGTGAAAAGCAACGACGTTCGCAGCGAATACACCGACGAGAATGAAGACGATTTCGACGAGGAAAAGAAATTCTCCCAACAGAAATCACGCTCCGGCACAAATGCCAAAAGCAAAACACCTGTACTTGATAATTTCGGACGCGATATCACCCGCATGGCTGAAAGCGGTTCATTAGACCCGATAGTAGGTCGTGAAGCTGAAATCGAAAGAGTTTCACAAATTCTATCTCGTCGTAAAAAGAACAACCCAATACTTATCGGTGAACCCGGTGTTGGTAAAACAGCTATCGTTGAAGGATTAGCCCTCCGGATTGTTCAACGTAAAGTATCAAGAGTTCTCTTCGATAAACGCGTTATTTCATTAGACCTCGCTGCCCTGGTAGCAGGTACAAAATACCGCGGCCAATTTGAAGAAAGAATGAAAGCAATCATGAACGAGTTGGAAAAGAACCGTGATGTGATTCTGTTCATCGACGAAATACATACTATTGTTGGAGCAGGTGGTGCCAGTGGCTCGCTTGATGCTTCTAACATATTCAAACCAGCTCTAGCAAGAGGCGAACTGCAATGTATAGGCGCTTCTACCCTGGATGAATACCGTATGTATATCGAGAAAGATGGTGCCCTCGACCGTCGTTTCCAAAAAGTAATGGTTGAACCACCAAGTGTTGATGAAACCATTCAGATCCTTACTAACATCCAAAGTAAATACGAAGACTATCATAATGTCACTTACTCTGTTGAAGCAATCGACGCTTGCGTAAAACTGAGCGATCGTTACATTACCGACAGACTTCTTCCAGACAAAGCAATTGATGTAATGGATGAAGTAGGTGCACGTGTTCACCTGAAGAATATCAATGTTCCAAAAGATATCCTTGATCTTGAAAAGAAGATCGAAGATGTGAAGGGCGAAAAAAACAAAGTGGTGAAGAGCCAGAAGTTTGAAGAAGCCGCTTCATTACGCGATACAGAAAAACGTCTTCAGGAAGAACTCGAAGCCGCTAAAGCGAAATGGGAAGAAGAAAGCAAACACAAACGCTTCCCTATCGATGAACAAGCTATAGCTGAAGTTGTGAGTATGATGACCGGAATCCCTGTAACAAGGATGGTTCAGGCAGAAACAGATAAGCTGCGCAAGATGGCAGAAGACATGAAGCATATGGTGGTAGGACAAAACGAAGCCATTGCCAAAGTTGTAAAAGCTATCCAGCGTAACCGTGTAGGTCTTAAAGATCCAAAGAAACCTATTGGTACTTTCATTTTCCTGGGACCAACCGGTGTTGGTAAAACAGAATTAGCACGCTCACTCGCCAGATATATGTTCGATTCAGAAGATGCCCTCATACGCATCGATATGAGCGAATACATGGAGAAATTCACTGTGAGCCGTTTGGTGGGTGCCCCCCCAGGATATGTAGGATATGAAGAAGGCGGTCAGCTTACTGAAAAAGTTCGCCGCAAGCCTTATTCAGTAATTCTGCTCGATGAAATTGAAAAAGCCCATCCGGATATCTACAATATCCTGCTGCAAGTTTTGGATGATGGACAATTGACAGATGGTCTGGGCCGTAAAGTTGACTTCAAGAATACTACAATCATCATGACCTCGAATATTGGTGTACGCCAATTGAAAGACTTTGGTGATGGCGTTGGCTTCGCTACAGCCTCCAGAACTCAGAATGCTGATGAAAACAATAAGGCAGTAATTGAAAAGGCGTTGAAGAAAACCTTCTCTCCTGAATTCCTGAACCGTATTGATGATGTGATCATATTCAATACCCTTACAAGAGATAATATCTTTGAGATCATCGATATCCTCATGAAAGGTGTAATGAAAAGACTCACTAACCTTGGGTTCTCAATGGAGCTTACTGAAGATGCCAAGAATTTCATTGCCGATAAAGGATATGATTCGCAATTTGGTGCCCGTCCGCTTCACAGAGCTATCCAGAAATACCTGGAAGATCCATTGGCGGAAGAAATTCTCAATATGCATATCAAACCAGGTGATATCATGATTGCTGATCTGGATCCCCTTGATAAGTCAAAACTCCAGTTCACATTAAAAGAGTCGCCTAAGGAGAAATCCAAAGCATAAAAGAACACTCTCTCAGATATTCAAAGGCCCCGGTAATTCGGGGCCTTCTTTATTGACCCTAATCAATTGACATAACGCAACTTTCTCGAAATATTCTCGTTTTATACCCAGTCCCATGGTTTAATACCACATCCGGGCCGCTCCATCTTCGCGATGGTAATCCCCCTGATGATCGCATTGTAAAATCCAATGTATATGAAAACCGGGTGACTTACCGTAGTGAGTCACATTATCGTCACCACTACATTATTTGCCGCAATTTCATTTTGTAAGTAAAATGGATTGCGGCATTTTTGTGTCTGGAATGGATAAGAAGATAATTATCACGATCGATGGCTGGAGCAGTTGTGGCAAAAGCACCCTGGCAAAACAATTGGCTAGGGAACTGGGCTATGTCTATATTGACAGCGGGGCCATGTACAGGGCTATTACCTTGTATTTCCTCCGTAATCATATCGATTGGACAAAACCGGAACTGGTAAAAGATGCCCTTGACCATATCCATTTGGAATTTCACCCCAATCACAAGACTGGACAAAGCGAAATTTACCTGAACGAGGAGAATGTGGAATATGTTATCCGCGACCTGGTTGTGGCGGAAAAAGTGAGCGATGTTGCCGCTATCGGCGCCGTAAGAAGCTGCGCTGTAGCCCAACAGCAGAAAATGGGACGCAGGAAAGGGATTGTTATGGACGGCAGGGACATTGGCACCGTGGTATTTCCTGATGCCGCCCTGAAAATATTTATGACCGCCGATAAGGAAATAAGGGTTCAAAGGCGCTTTAAGGAGCTGTATGAAAAGAACCCTAATGTAACGATAGAAGAGGTAAGGCATAACCTGGAAATGCGCGACCATATCGATTCTCACCGGGAAATCAGCCCTTTACGTCAGGCCGATGATGCCCTGATATTGGATAATTCCACCATTTCTGAAAAAGAACAGCTCTCCCTTGCCTTAAAATGGGCCGCTGAAAGGATTGGTAAAGCCTGATATTCCAAAATTGGGATTATCCCCCGTTTATACCCACCCCTTGACAGTACCCTCACTGTTTTGTACTTTGTAGGCCGGTTGAACAGGAACAGCCTGTAAGCCATTTTAATCTTAATCCAAACGTATCTCATGAAACAAATCGTAACCGCAGCCATTCTGGCTATCTCCTCCTTTTCATTTTACGCCTGCAATAAGAATGTATCTGAAGACATATTGGTAGCCATACCAGAGCCTAAAC